>NZ_JCACCM010000190.1:0-89251 GCF_059501405.1 Myxacorys sp. | reverse complement strand
ATTATCTCATCTCGTCACTGTTCTCTATTCTCCCTTATTTACCGACAAGTCTAGTGACTCAGTATGCAGAAGCCGCAGTGTTGCCCCGAAGCTTTCCGCTCATCGCAGAAATCGCTTCGCCAGATGACAGTGCAGAAGGGTTGTTTGCGAAAGCGATTGAATATCTAGAATCAGGTTGCCAAGAAGTATGGCTCGTATTTCCAGAGGCAAGAATTGTTCTGGTAAAAACAGCGGAGACGGCTTGGCAACTGTTTAATCCTGGGGATACGATCGCAACTCAAACAACACTTCAAGGGTTTAGTATTCCACTCGATGAATTACTAGCGTGAATGCTAACAGCTGCGCAGTCGTGTCAAAGCAACTACAGCTTCATCAACAGCACTACGAACTGTCGAGGCAGAATAGCCAGAATTAACAAGAATACTAAATACTAACGGCGAATAGCTGCGCGGTGTAACATAACCTGAAAGCGAAACAACACCAGAAATAGTTCCCGTTTTAGCAGCAACAATACCTTGAGCAGACGTATTGCGAAACCGATTCGAGAGCGTTCCGCTGACGCCTGCAACAGGCAGCGATCGCCGATAAATTTGGGCTTCTGGCAACAGCGCGATCGCCTGCAAAGCTTGCACAAATGCCTCAGAACTCGCTCGGTTACGACTGGCTAATCCTGACCCGTCTACCATGCTATACCGATTTGGATTCACTCCCATCTCAGTCAGAATAGATTTCACAGCAGCAACACCGCTCGCGTTGGTATTGAGACTGGTTGGATCTTGTAGCCGACCCAACGTTTTGAGCAGCGTTTCAGCGTAGACGTTGTTGCTCTCTTGATTCGTCTCAAAAATTAAGCTCGATAGCGGTGGCGAGGTGACAGACGCGAGTACTACTTCACCTGCTGGAGCAGGCGTGCGCTTCACGAGGGTCGAAGCTGTTACTTTAATGCCGGTTTTGGTCAACACGTTGCGGAATGCACCAACAAAATAGTTTCCAGCATTCGGAACTGCACCCGTGTAGATATTATTTTCATTCAACATCAGACTATTGATCGGAGCCGCATAACCCTGCCCACGATCTCCCTCGTTCCAGAATGGATTGAACGGTTCCCCCTGAAAAACCGTGTCGTCGCCAATTAAGAGATTAGTTTGACGAATGCCACGTTGACGCAACTGTTGAGCAAGCGAATTTAGTTGAGTGGTGCTAAGGCTCGGATCTCCTTGTCCGATCACTCTTAGTGTGGCTAACTCTGAACCTGAGCTGTTGCCGTAGACAGGCGTAGTGATGCGGTATCCAGCACCGAGTTTTTTAAGCGCAGCAGCAGTCGTAAAAATCTTGTTACTAGAAGCGGGGACTAACTGCGTAGCTGCATTTCGTTCATAGACATTGCGCCGGATGCCACGATCGCCCTGAGTTTGCACCAGCACACTCAACTTTGCGTTAGGAATGCGGGCAAGAGCGCGATTGACGGCTCCTCCTAACTGGGCTGGGCAAAGCGTACCCGCCGCCGCTTGGGCACGCACTGGACTAGGAACTATTAGACTCGTCGCGACGAGCGTGGAGATGAATGCAGGACGAAACAGACGGGTAGGGTTCATACGATCGCGCATCGCCTCTATCAAATACAACGCCTTTGACTGAAGACAGGCCAAATTTGTTGCAAATTTGATATTACGCGGCAAAGCAATTTTAGAACCCTAACATCCTCAGCATCTAGCGGCTCATCTCTAGCATTCGTTGCATCGGGCGAAGAGCCGCTAATCGAGTTGATTCGGGTAGCGTGATTTCTGGCGCTCGGTTTCTCATCGCTAGATACAGTTTCTCCAGCGTATTGAGCCGCATGTGAGGACATTCATTACAGGCACAGTTGTTCAACGGCGGTGCAGGAATAAACTGCTTGTCAGGCGCAGCTTTCTCCATCTGGTGAATAATGCCAGGTTCCGTCACCACAATGAATGACTGACTCGCGCTTTGCTGGCAATACTTCAGCAATGCAGTTGTAGAGCCGATATAGTCAGCATGCTGCAAGACACTCTCTTCACATTCTGGATGAGCAATTACCTCAGCGTTGGGATAGTGAATTTTAAGCTGCACCATCTTCTTCTCAGAGAAAGTTTCATGCACCATGCAGCTTCCTTGCCACAGCACCATGTCTCGTCCCGTTTGCTCCATGACGTATTTGCCAAGGTTGCGATCGGGCGCAAAAATAATCGGCTGATCTTCAGGAATTTGATTCACAATCTTCACGGCGTTAGCGCTGGTGCAAATAATGTCACTCATCGCTTTGATGTCGGCAGTGCAATTTATGTAAGAAATTACCAAATGATCAGGGTATTTTTCCTTGAATTTGGCAAACTCAGTTGGCGGACAACTGTCGGCAAGAGAACAGCCTGCCTCTAGATCGGGCAGCAGCACTAATTTGTTAGGATTGAGAATCTTGGCGGTTTCTGCCATGAAGTGGACGCCTGCAAACACAATGACATCTGCATCCGTCTGGGCAGCTTGTTGCGATAGCCCTAGAGAATCTCCCAGAAAATCAGCCACATCCTGAATGTCAGGATCTTGATAGTAGTGCGCCAGAATCACTGCGTTGAGATCGCGTTTCAGATCGGCGATCGCACCAAACAAATCGTTCGGCAGTGGAGGTTTGGACGGAGCAAAAGGTGCTGTAAACACAAGATTACCTGAGCGTTGGAATACCACTAATTATAGTTCAAATTACCAAAATTGAAAACCTGTATTTTATACATTCTTACCAACTTCAGTGGGTGATGAACATAGGGCACTCTATCGACGTAACAGTTTTACTGAATCTGAATCATGAAACTAAGTCGAGGACTTCAGAGCTTTTGGACCCTGTTGAGTAGCTACTGCATCTTCGCAATTGCGATCGGGCTGCTCAATCGCTGGTTAATGGGTGGAAGAGCAGGAGCCATAACTTTGCTGCTAACAGGTATAGGGCTATTTGCTTTACTTACCTACATTAAATTTATTCTAGTTAAAGGGTTGCCTAGAGAATGGAAGTACAAAACGCATTCACATCCAGACTTTATAAGTCTTGATCCCGATCATGAATGGCTACACCAACAGACAAGCATTTTAAAGTCTCTTGGATTTGAGAAGTTAGTAGATTTTGAGCTAGAAGGTACATCTAATCCAGGTTTAGCAAGATTATTGATTCACCCTCAACAGTATTGCTGGGCAGAAATCTCTCAGATCAAGGCTACTTCTGGAGAAATGCGTGGAGAAACGATTACCCAAACGGCTATTTCCAGCATTTTCGACAAGGAATGGACAATAAGCAGCGCTAACCGTGCACCCTTTTCTTTTGATGGCATTAGCTATATTTGGAGACATCCTCGAAAACTACGTATGTTTTTGCCAAATATTTCATTAACCGAGATGTTCGAGAATCATCTACGTTTCCGGCAAAGAATGCTGACTAGTTTAAGTATCACTCTATCTACAGATCTTTCCTGGAATGCTTACCAGGAGGCTCAACAGCACTACTTGGAGCACATGAAACGAAGCCTTCGGCGCAAACCGTTGCTCGTATCCATGATTGAAGCAACTCAATTTGAATTGAAGCCTAAATTTGAATGGCTCGGCGACTATGGAAAACTTTTGTAAAGAAATAGCCCTGATAGGTTGGGCTATCCTTACCTCGGCGTTTCGTTCCCAATGCTGCGAAACACGCTAATCTGGATTAAATGGACGGTTTGATGTACTGTTCCAAACTGTTTGAAACGCCACTCATCTGCAACAGTAACTCCTATGTTTGACGCTCTCGCTGATCGCTTAGAAAACGCCTGGAAAAAAGTTCGCGGTCAAGACAAAATCTCTGAATCTAATGTCAAAGACGCTCTGCGGGAAGTCCGACGAGCGCTGTTAGAAGCAGACGCCAACCTACAAGTTGTCAAAGAATTTGTCGCAGAAGTCGAACAAAAGGCACTGGGAGCAGAAGTCATTTCTGGCGTCCGCCCCGATCAGCAATTCATCGAAATCATTCATAACGAACTCGTTTCTGTCATGGGGGATGCCAATGTCCCCCTGGCTCATGCTGAAACTGCCCCGACGATCGTTCTCATGGCAGGCTTGCAGGGAACCGGTAAAACGACAGCCACCGCAAAGTTAGCCCTCCATCTTCGTAAAGAAGAACGCAGCGTCATGATGGTCGCAACGGATGTGTATCGTCCGGCCGCGATCGATCAGCTCATCACGCTCGGTAAGCAAATCAATATTCCTGTCTTTGAGATGGGCAAAGATGCTGATCCGGTCGAAATTGCTCGCCAAGGCGTAGAACACGCTAAGGCAGAAGGCGTTGATACGGTCATCATCGACACCGCAGGTCGCCTGCAAATCGACGAATCGATGATGGGAGAATTGAAGCGAATCAAGGACACGATCCAACCCCACGAAGTTCTGCTGGTCGTAGACGCGATGACCGGACAAGAAGCCGCCAACTTGACTCGCACCTTCCATGAGCAAATTGGGGTCACGGGTGCAATTCTCACCAAAATGGACGGTGATACTCGCGGGGGCGCAGCGCTCTCAGTCCGGCGGATTTCGGGTCAGCCGATCAAATTCATCGGCGTGGGTGAGAAGGTCGATGCCTTGCAGCCGTTCTACCCCGATCGCATGGCATCTCGCATTTTGGGCATGGGCGATGTGCTAACGCTGGTCGAGAAAGCCCGCGAAGAAATTGATTTAGCTGATGCTGAAAAGATGCAGGAGAAAATCCTGTCGGCGAAATTCGATTTCACAGATTTTATTAAACAAACCCGCTTGCTCAAAAATATGGGGTCGCTTGGCGGCGTTCTCAAGCTGATTCCAGGCATGGGCAAGATGGTCAACGAGGAACAGTTGCAAAAAGGGGAAGAGCAACTGAAAAAGGCAGAAGCGATGATCGGCTCAATGACCGTTGCTGAGCGTCGTGACCCAGATTTGCTGTCCAACTCTCCCTCCCGTCGTCGCCGCATTGCCAGAGGTTCTGGACATTCTGACAAAGAAGTTACTGAACTGATTAGTAACTTCCAGAAGATGCGATCGATGATGCAGCAAATGGGATCGGGTCAGATGGGCTTCCCTGGTATGGGTGGTTTCCCTGGTATGGGCGGCGGAATGCCAGGAATGGGCGGCGGCAACCCTTACGCACGTCAGCCCATGCCAGGACAACGAGGCTACGCTGGGGGTAATATGAACAAAAAGAAGAAAGCCAAAGACAAGAAGAAAAAAGGCTTTGGCACGCTATAGGTGAGAGATAAAAAGCAGATCGCCAATCTTCCAAAGGGGTTGGCGATCGCTGTAAAACGGAGGGTGATAGCCATTCTGTCTCTCTACCTAATGACTTTCATTCCCCATCCCTGTTCTAAAACGGCAACTGATTCAGCGATGGATGCCCCTTCGATGGCAGTGCCTTAAGGTAGTGCAAGAACTCTAGCAACTCATCTTCGGTCAGTTCAGCCCGAGTCTTCTTGCTGTACGTTTGCTGTAAGTAGGTGCTGCCCTGTTTTTTCGTCCAGCCGATGCGCTCGATCTCGGTGCCAATTTGCGCGATCGCATCCGACAAATCAATCGGCTCACTCGATAGATCGGGAAGCGTCTCTTTCATTGGCTCATCTGCATCCGTTTCTGCTTGCAGTGGCTTCTCAGAGTACTCGGGTTCACTCTGAGACTCACTGGAATAGTCATCCTCAACCGGCTCAGGGAGTGACTCAAACGAGTCAAAACCTGAGAACGAGAGTAAATCGCTTTCAGCAGAAACCTCTTCTTTTTCTTTCTTTCTCCGGCTACTCTTCTTGGCAGGTTCAACGACTTCAGGCGTCTCTTCAACCTCAGGAAGCATTGACTCAACCCTTGATTCAACGGAGGACAGAGCATCTGGAATGCCCTGCTCTTTGAGCGATTCTTTCATTAAAGGTTGACCCTGCACTTCAAAAGTAGGCGGCATTAGCGGCGTTCTACCGACTGCCGGAGAAATGCCCAAAACTGCCATTGCTCTAACTCTGGCCCGATCTTCCGCCTCTTCAACTCGGTCGGCGGCGGCCATCGCTGTCGCTAGGGTTGCCGTCCCAACCTGCACTAAAGCCCGGACTACAAATTGTCCATCGTGAATTTGGACTAGCTCAGACAGCAATGCCCCGGCGGGATAGTGTTTTCTCAACTGAGCAAAGAGACTATGGCTCTCTGATTGAAGCGCTGCGGTCAGGCTTGGCTCCGCTACTGTAAACGACAGTGAATGATCAGAAGAATACATGGCAGAAGAAGTCAGCATAGAGTTTGCGGCGATCATGTTCATTCTAAGCAGGAGTGAAGGGGCAGTGCAGATTTGTCGCGCCTTGAGCGACGGCATGAGCGATCTAATTTACTTAAAGTACAGAGAACTTGGCGATATGATGGAGACAACCGTAAAAAAACGGATTATCGCAGATTACGATCGCATTAAATTCAAAATCTTTAAAAAGTCTTGCTTGACACCAGCTTTTCTTTAGCTCAGTTGCTATAGTTAAGCCTCAATAAGATAGAACGCCGTAAGTCTTCATAAGTGTTTATGCAGTCTGAGTCAATGATTAATAAAAGCGTTTTTCCTGACGGTCAAGAACCAATGCGGATTCGTTTCGAGCGTCAGATCAAGCGTATCCAACGCGATGTGCTGCGGATGGGTGCATTAGTTGAAAATTCCTGTTTTCTGGCACGTCAGGCATTGTTTGACCACGACCTAGAAGCCGCTGGTAAGATTGCTCGACAGGATAAGCAAATTGACCGCCTCTACAAACAGATAGAACTCGATTGCGTCAACCTGATCGCGCTTCAGTCTCCGGTCGCTCAAGATCTGCGGTTGCTCAGTGCGTTGATGCAACTGGTGCGCGATCTCGAACGAATTGGCGACTACGCCAAAAATCTGGGCGATATCGCCATGCGGCTCTTTTCTTACCCCGTTTCTCCCTACATGGGGCAGATTAAGCAAATGTTCGATCGCAGCCAAGCCATGCTCGCGATCGGCTTAGCGTCGTTGTCAAATCTCGATGCTCAGTCCGGGCTGGATATGCGCGATCGCGACGATGCGATCGATTTAGACTACGATACGCTCTACGCCTTACTTGCTCAGCAGCAGGACGTTCCGGGCGTTGTCGAACCGATTATTCTGCAAGTCCTCGTGATCCGTCATCTAGAACGAATGGCAGACCACGCCACCAATATTGGTAAGCGCGTCGCCTACATCGTCACGGGTCAGCGTTGAGATTAGCGATTTCAACCTCAAGTATCCCTTGACAAAATTTGACAGTTGGGGGATCGATGCGGAAAGATAGAGAGGGAAGGAGCAGATGTTTTAATTAGTTGAACTCTGGATCTTTCAAGCTCAGTTTTCGAGGTTTGATACAGCCGTTTCTCAGATGCGGTGATATTCATCCAAGTTGTTGCAGGCTGCGGCTGGTTTTACGACTTAAATTCTGAAGCCGGAGTGTCAGGTTGGCAATCTTGAGCGAGAATGAGTGAGGCAATTCTTTAGCTTTGGAACTCAACCCTTTCGATTGAGCAACCTTAGTTTGAGTTGCTCCATGGCTGTATTATCCTTTGACAGGATGCTGGTTCTTCTAGCGCCGCGATTAGTGTCCATAGCACTAACTCCGCAAGATGCTTGGCGAGTGAAGACCCGTTGGCTGGTCTCTTTCGAGGGTCTATCTTGAGCAACGAAGAAACTTCGCAGCCACATCTTGAGCAGAACCCGGACTGCCAAAATCGGGAATTCGCAGACTAGATCTGATTTACACGAGGGTTACTGCCTCTCAAATTCAGACTGTAGACTCTAAGCGTTGATCGAAGGGTATCGGGTAGAGTTTTGGGTCATGGGTCGTTTGAGAAGTTAGGGACATCGAGTAAGGGAATGCCAATGAAGTCTGCGAACGTCTGAACCACCCAACAAGAACGACCATCACGAGGACAGATCGCTTCATGGAATTCTCGATCGCTGAACTACTGGCCAATTTCACAGATGACAAGTTGGTCGCACCCAAAGCCCTAGAGAAGAAGCTAGAGTGCCAAGATGAGACAAGCTTACAAAAACTCCAAATTGCCCTAGATGTGCTGGAGAAGGTCGGCATCTTGACCAAAGAGCGCGGAAAATATCGCCGACTGACCGAAGATGGCGTGGTAGAAGGGAAACTGCGCTGCTCTAGTAAAGGCTTTTGCTTTGCCATTCAAGATGTGGAAGGCTCGGAAGATATCTACATTCGAGAGAGCCAGTTAAATCACGCTTGGAACGGCGATCGCGTTTTGGTACGCGTCATCAAAGAAGGCAGCCGGCGGCGCAGCCCAGAAGGAGAAGTGCGACTGATTCTCGAACGGGCAAATCCCTCAGTCTTAGCTCGAATCAAGAAAACAGAGAGTGGTGACTTTCATGCCGTTCCGCTTGATGATCGGCTGTTGTTTGAATTAGACCTGAATGAGGATACCGATCTGAGCGATGCGATCGATAACCTGGTTCATGTCGAAGTTCAGCGCTACCCGATCGGGCAAAATCTTCCTCTAGGAAACATTGCCAAGCTGCTAGGCAGCGATGAGGAAGCGTCGGATGTCGATATCGTTTGCTGCAAGCACGACCTACCCCGCGACTTCTCAGAGGCTGTCCTAGGAGCCGCCAAAGCTCTGCCAAACAAAATCACGAAAGCTGAGATCAAAAAGCGCGTTGACCTGAGAGACGTTCCCACGATCACCATCAAAGCGAGTGATGCCGATAGCGCCGATGATGCGATCACGCTAGAAGAACTAGAGGATGGCAACTGGCGATTGGGCATTCATATTGCCGATGTTGCTCATTATGTTGAGGCGGGTTCTCCCTTAGACCGAGAAGCTCAGAGACGGGGCGTATCGGTTTACATGGGTGACTTGGTGTTACCCATGCTGCCTGAGCAGATTACCGATCAGCTTTGCTCGCTCCAGCCTGAAAAAGATCGATTGGCAATTTCAGTTCTCATCACCCTAGACGAACAGGGACAGGTGATTGAATTTGAAGTTCAGCCCACGGTCATTCAAGTGGATTACAGACTAAGCTATGCCCAATCAGAAGCAATTTTGGCCAATCAGCACACCGACGATGTGAGCGAGTTTGAATCCATTTTTGGGATGGTGGCACAACTCGATAAACTTAGCCATGCCATCAAAGACCAGCGTCGCCAGCGCGGTGCATTTGAACTGAATTTGCCAGAGAAGATCTTTGCTCGTCCTGACGGTTCAGAATCGCCTGAAGAAGCAGGCAAGTATACGTTTAGCAAGTTTCACTATGATGATGAGGGCATATTGGGGGCGGTTGTGGTTTCGTCAACCTTGCCAATTCACTCGATGATTGTGGAACTGATGCTGTTGGCCAACCAAACTGTTGCATCCCATCTCCAGGCACTGGGCGTTCCAGGCGTGTACCGAGTTCATCCCACACCCGATCCAGACGATGTGCAGGAACTCGTCAAGTTGGCGGTGAGCATGGGATTAGAACTGAGTTTAGAACAAGACGACGAAGTTCATGCTCAGGACTACCAGCGCTTTACAAAGAAATTTGCAGAGTCTGATTCTGAGCGAGTGTTAACCTACTTGTTGCTGTCAACGCTTAAACCTGCGTTCTACAGCACTCAGCCCAAAGCGCACTTCGGATTGGCGCTAGAGCAAGGCTATACGCACTTCACGTCTCCGGTGCGGCGCTACCCCGATCTGCTAGTGCATCGGGCGCTGCATGCTGTGTTTGAAGAAGGGCGCGATCGCAGGTCTACTCGTGTCAAGGAAAGCGTCGATTTGCGCCATAGTTCTTGTCACGGTCAAATCAACTGGAATGTGCTTCCTACTGACCTGCATCAAGAACTTGACACTCACTTCGCGGCTGTCGTGGTGCATCTTACCGAGCGGGAGAAACTTGCTCAGGATGCTGAAAATGATTTAGAAGGCTTGAAGAAAGCCGAATTGATGAAAGAGCGCACAGGCGAGATTTTTCACGGGTTGATTACAGGCGTTCAGTCTTACGGTTTGTTTGTTGAAATCGAAGAACTCTTAGTCGAAGGGTTGGTTCACGTCAGTTCGTTAAAGGACGACTGGTACGAGTTTCGATCGCGCCAGCAAACCCTGGTTGGGCGAAAGAACCGCAAGCAATATCGCTTGGGCGATCGCATTGAAGTTCAAGTGAAAAGCGTCGATTACTATCGTCAGCAAATCGATCTCATTGCGGTGGGTGGCGGCAGCGAAGCGACTGATGATTACTCAGAATCCGATGACGCTGGCTCTGACGAAGAGGAGTTTGATGAGGAACAATAGGTCAGGTAGCCGGACACGATTCCAGCACGACCCACTCCGAAACCTCTACCCCATAAATTCTCTGTGTCGCCTATCACTCGTCCTCTCATCATCGGTGTCTCCGGCGCGTCTGGACTGATTTACGCTGTTCGCGCTTTAAAGTTTCTGCTGGAAGCAGACTATGCGATCGAACTCGTTGCCTCTAAAGCAAGCTACATGGTTTGGCAAGCCGAACACACGATTCGGATGCCTGCCGAACCATCGCTGCAAGAAACGTTTTGGCGCGAACACTGCGGCGTGGAACGGGGCGGAAAGTTGACCTGTCATCCGTGGGGAGACGTGGGTGCAAACATTGCCAGCGGCTCGTTTCGGACATTGGGAATGTTAGTCATTCCGTGTAGCATGAGTACGGCTGCCAAATTAGCTGCCGGACTCAGTTCCGATTTGCTGGAACGAGCGGCAGATGTGCAGCTTAAAGAAGGGCGTAAGCTGGTGGTCGTTCCGCGTGAAACGCCCTTTAGTCTGATTCATCTTAAGAATTTAACGAGTTTAGCCGAAGCTGGCGCTCGAATTGTACCTGCGATTCCAGCCTGGTATCACCATCCCAAAACCATTGAGGATTTGGTCGATTTTGTGGTGGCTCGTGCGCTCGATCAGTTCGACATCGATTGTGTCAAGGTCGAACGATGGAAGGAAACTGAGGCGGAGCTTTGACCGTTTCATTTCATTATCTGATCCTGATCATTGCACGGTTGCAATCAGGATGATGGGCCGCCTGTCTGTAGCACCATGCGATAAGCTGATAACGAGCTTAGTAAACTGCTGATTCCTGATGTCTCTTCTGCGTTTAGTCGTTTTGCTCGTCGTTGTCGGATCGCTAGCACTGTTTGCGGTGCAAAATTGGTTTGCCCCAATGCAACTAGTGTTTTTGGGGCTGCGATCGCCCGCCTTTCCCCTGCCAATTTGGGTATTAGGCGCGATCGCGGCAGGCGTCCTCACCACCATCATCATCTCAATCCTGTTTAGGCTCAATAGCTTCACCGCTGGACGTTCTGTTCGACGCGCAACCGCAACTCGCGTCTCATCTGAATCGTCCTCTAGTAGCTACTACACTCCGCCCTCCTACACTCCGTCGGTCGAGTCTCCCCGAACCGCTTGGAAAGCGAC
This sequence comes from Myxacorys sp., assembly GCF_059501405.1. Lineage (NCBI taxonomy): Bacteria > Bacillati > Cyanobacteriota > Cyanophyceae > Leptolyngbyales > Leptolyngbyaceae > Myxacorys > Myxacorys sp. Next base: position 77,812 of record NZ_JCACCM010000190.1, on the reverse strand, counting down.
TCCACCGGAACCATCCTCCACTAGCGAGGACTGGGGCGACGAAGACGCTTCTGACTGGTTTGATGACTCTGACGACTGGACGGACGAACCTCGCGATTCCCGCTCTTCACCCCGTCGCACCGATTATGAAGTCCGCCAAGAACCGAAGTCAGGCTCTCGGTCAGGTTCTACTTACTCCTATAGCTATCGCGATCCAGAGCCGCCAAAACCTAATTCATCTGATGTGGTGGATGCCGATTATCGGGTGATCATTCCCCCTAATCGCAACTTAGATGACGATGAAGCTGATCAGCGCTAACCAAGGCGTCTTAAATTCTAAATTTTTAGTACTAAATTCTGTATGTTAAACGGTGTTAATCTCTATCTCATCGGCATGATGGGATCTGGCAAAACCACGATTGGGAAACTGCTTGCCCAACACTTCGATTATCAGTTCATCGACACCGATCAATTCATCGAGCAAGCCACTCGCCAATCCATTCCCGCGATTTTTGACCAATCTGGAGAATCGGTTTTCCGGCAGTTGGAAACAGCAACGCTGGCTGAAGTGTGTGCCAGAACGAATAAAGTAATCGCCACTGGAGGCGGAATTGTTCTCAAGCGCGAGAATTGGAGCTTTCTGCGGCATGGCGTAATCATTTGGATCGATGTGCCGATCGAGGTGCTGCGATCGCGCCTTCAAAATGACTCGGCTCGTCCCCTCTTACAGCATCAAGACATCCATGAGAAGCTAACTCAGCTATTGATTGAGCGCCAAGCTCTGTATGCTCAGGCAGATATCAAAATTGCTGTAGCTCAGACGGATACTGCCAATCAGGTAGCGCGAAAGACGATCGATGCAATCGCTCAGAAATGCGAAGAAAAGCGCCAGTTAGACCAGCAAACCGAACGCTTGAACGCAGAAATGCCCTTTCAGCTTCATTCGCCTGAAGCCAATTAGATCCGAGCGCATTAGATTCTAAACATTCGTTCTTTTCTCTAGCTTTTTGTGCAACAACATTCGCTGGGGTTGTCCAAACAGGAACGAACTCCATCCACTCTGAGTTTCTTCTACCTGATAGCCAGCCTTAAGGTAAAGCTGTCGCGCTGAATTATTGGTCTCCAGCACATGTAAATAAATCTCCTGAAATCCCCAGCCTGTCACGATACGATCGCAGGTCGCCAATAGCTTCTTGGCAATGCCACGACCTCGATAGTCTTCTCGAACCGCTAAGTTAGATAGGTAAGGATAATGATTCGTCCGTATCGGCCACGGACTCTCATTTCGTAAACCAACTTCTACCGTTCCCACCAGACAATCTTCTTCCGTTCCTGACGATCTTGACATATCTACCGCAACTAAGCAGGCGTAGTGAGGCGAAGCAGTCCGCAACCGACTCCGCAAATCTTCATAAATGCCGATGCGCATGACTGGAATCAGCCAGCGCAAAAACTCTGGATTGAGCGGAAAGCTGTCTGCTAACACTCCCGCCGCCTCAAACAAATCTTGTTGCCGAATGGCGCGAACCAAATAATGCGCTTCCGAAAACGATTCTGGTAGATCTTGCTGGTGAGAAATATTCACGTCGCTGTTACAGAGAACTCAATATCTCAGGTTTAGTGTAGACCCTGGACTCAAAATCTGCTCAAAAAATAGCCTGTCTAGCTAAACATATCAGCGCTAGACAGGCTTCAATGATCGGGCGTCTTCGCCCTATTTGCCAATCCGAGGCGGTTCCCGGAAGGCGATCGCAAAAAAGAGTACGCCTAGTGCCAAGGCAAGAATGAGAATGTAAGCAACGCTTTCCATATCAGAATGTCCTAGTGACTTTAGTTCAGTCTACCGAAATTCAAAAGGTCTAATCGGGAATGTTTACATCTCGATTAGACCTTCTAAACAACCTTTACACAGGCTCTTTCCGACGAGTAGACTTGTCTCCCAACTTCTGGAAGAAGCCCCACTCAACTTGCTCTTCTGACATATCTGGGTCGATACCCGCAAACACATCCCGGAAGATGGTACGAGAACCGTGCCAAATATGACCAAAGAAGAAGAGCAGCGCAAATACCGCATGACCAAAGGTAAACCATCCTCTAGGGCTGGTGCGGAACACACCATCCGAGTTGAGGGTTTCACGATCAAATTCAAACGGCTCGCCTAACTGAGCAGCACGGGCATAGCGCTTCACAACAGCTGGATCGCTGATCGTTTGACCATCGAGCTTACCGCCGTAAAAACTTACCGTGACGCCAGCTTGTTCAAAGCTGTACTTCGATTCCGCCTTACGGAACGGAATGTCCGCCCGAATCACGCCATCTTCGTCCTGAAGCACAACAGGGAAGTTCTCGAAGAAGTTCGGCAGACGACGAACAGACAGCTCACGGCCTTCGCTATCTTTGAACACCGGATGTCCGAGCCAGCTTTGAGCAATACCATCTCCCTTATTCATCTGACCGGTACGGAACAAACCACCTTTTGCGGGGCTGTTGCCAACATAGTCATAGAACGCCAGTTTCTCAGGGATCTGCTCATATGCCTGTTGGATGCTTGCACCATCAGCAATGTCGCTTTGAGCCCGACGCTGAATTTCCTTCCCGAAATAACCGCTATCCCACTGATAGCGAGTCGGACCAAACAGTTCGATCGGAGTGGTTGCGTTTCCGTACCACATCGTGCCTGCCACGACAAACGCTGCGAAGAATACCGCCGCAATACTGCTTGCCAAAACGGTCTCAATATTACCCATTCTCAAGGCTCTATAGAGACGCTCTGGTGGGCGCACACTCAGGTGAAATAGTCCAGCAATAATCCCGACTACACCCGCCGCAATGTGGTGAGCCACGACGCCACCTGGATTGAATGGGTTAAATCCGGCTGGACCCCATTCTGGCGCGACAGGCTGCACGTGCCCGGTCAATCCGTAGGCATCAGATACCCACATGCCTGGACCAAACAACCCAGTTAGGTGAAATGCTCCGAACCCGAAGCAAAGTAATCCCGACAGGAACAAGTGAATGCCGAACATTTTCGGCAAGTCTAATGCAGGCTCGCCCGTGCGGGGATCTCTGAAGAGTTCTAAATCCCAGTAAACCCAGTGCCAGCAAGCCGCTAAGAACAACAGACCCGACAGAATGATGTGCGCGATCGCAACCCCTTCAAATGACCAATAGCCAGGGTCTGTAAAACTCTCACCCGTGATGCTCCAGCCACCCCAAGATGAGGTGACTCCTAAGCGCGACATGAACGGCAACACAAACATGCCTTGCCGCCACATCGGGTTTAGAACTGGATCGCTGGGATCAAAGATCGCAAGCTCGTAAAGTGCCATTGATCCTGCCCAGCCCGCAACGAGTGCGGTGTGCATCAAGTGAGTTGCAATCAACCGTCCTGGATCATTAATCAAGACGGTGTGAACTCTATACCAGGGTAGTCCCATTGACTACGCTCCTCCTAATAAATTACGTCTACTGCAACGCTTCTTTCAGCCTTTTGTTAAAAGTGCCGGATATTGGTAAATTTACCAGACTAGAGCCGACTTCTAACCGTGCCATGTCTGCCTCTTAATACTCTCCCCTTGAAAGTATGTAGACAGGTTGACCGTGTATTTGGGAAAATCAAAGTGTATAAAGAAGTGTAACCAGTGTTAGAGGCGATTGCAAGCAAATCTAATTTGCCTGAACAATTGATAAACGTTACACTTGAGCTATTAACATTTCTTAACTTTTACACATATCAATACATCCACATCCCATTGTTGATGCCTCTGTTTGATTGTCCCGACGAGTCACGTTTTTTTGAAGAGCGACCCTTATGCAGCCAGTAAACTCTGATCTTCAATCTCCTAACGATAATCTACAATCCCGCGAAGCTGAGATAGTTCAAGAGCCTTCAAAACCCAGCTTCCAATCTGCCAGCATCACATTTGTGAAGGAAGACAAAGTAGTTTTTGCAACCCAAGGCGCAAATCTACGCCTCAAAGCGATCGAAAACAACATTGATTTGTACACCTTCAAAGGCAAAATGATGAACTGTGGCGGCTACGGTCAGTGCGGGACATGCATTATTGAGGTTGTCGAAGGAATGGAAAGCCTTTCTCCTCGTACCGATGTTGAGAATCGTAAACTTAAAAAGAAGCCAGAGACCTACCGTTTAGCCTGTCAAGCGTTAGTTAACGGACCGGTCAGCGTTAAGACAAAACCTTAGTGGTATTCTGTAAAGTGTTAATGCAGCAGCTAGTAAGGACTGATTTTTTATGCAAGTTAACGATTTAGGATTTGTTGCCACCATTCTGTTTGTGCTGGTTCCCAGCGTTTTCTTGTTGATTCTTTACATTCAAACCGCCAGCCGTCAAGCCGACGATAAGTAGAAGTTGATCGCAACTTCAGTGAATCTATACTTTAAGCGCCGAGAATCGATTGTGCGATTGGCTTTGCCAAGCTCCGAAGGATCGCGGCGCTTTCTCAATGGAACCCCAATTATTTAGAGCTGCCAGCATCCGGTGCCGGTCCTTCAGCAATTGTGGGGTGAGTTGTATCCCCCTCCAAATTTTTCAGAAATGCTTGAATCCGCATTCTGCAGATGTAAGGCCATCCTCCATTTGCCTCAATATCTTTTAGCAAAGCATAAAGCGCTTGCCGATTATTGGGTAACGAGTCCTGAAACAACCCTTCGCTGATCTCACGATGCAGACTTTCCAAGAATCTAAGCAAAGACAGTAGCTCTAGCGTGTCTCCTCGTGATTCCCCCGCAATCTGCTTAACTGACCTTCTAATTTGTTCTAGCTCTGGTGATTCTCCTATCACTCTAGGCTCTCCGTCATAACTCATAAATCTTTATCCTCTGAAACATTGACCGTGGTTTTACAGACTAGGGCAATGGTGATCAAGCTGATTTAGAGTACCTTATTTCGATTTGTAAAATGTGCTTGACGAAAACTAGTTTGCAAATCCCTAAACGTAGCTGAAAGGGAGTGGTTTCTTTATAAATCTGTTTTACAAAGTTGGATTCTTAAAAAGTTTACTAAAGTCTGTAAAATGCTATGAGAGGTTTGATTTGAATCATCTTCAGAATTTATAGAAATTCCATCACACCTGACAGCCGCTTAGGGATTTTTCCTGACACTTATGGCACGAAATCTGAGATGTCATTTTTCAAGGAGTAACCGCTTTGTCAAGGCGGTGATTAAGGTCATACCCCTTCCTTACTGTCAGATAATGTCAGACCGACCCGAACGCACTGCTAGGACTTTTTTACATTGACTTTGAGGTTGACCATGAGGTATCGCGCTTTAATCGTCACATTTCTGGCATTTTGCCTAAGTGTGCTAACTGCTTGTAGTGAAGCTCCCGCCGCTAGTACGGAAGGGTTAACCTATGAGCAAATCCGAAATACAGGATTGGCTAACTCCTGTCCACAACTCGAAGAAACGTCTCGCGGTTCGCTTCCGCTTGACAGCAGCAAAACCTATTCTATTAACAACTTGTGCTTGCAGCCGACCACTTTCTTTGTAAGAGAGGAAAGCTCAAACAAGCGCAAGGAAGCTGAGTTCATTCCTGCTAAAGTGATGACTCGCTACACATCGTCAATTGATGCAGTATCAGGCAAATTGAAGATCAACTCCGACGGGAGTCTGACGTTTGTTGAGGAAGACGGGCTTGATTTCCAACCTGTTACTGTTCAGCTACCGGGTGGAGAGCGGGTTCCATTTCTATTTACCATTAAAGGTTTAGTGGCGACTAGCGAACCAGGTTCAGGAAACATCAATACATCTACTGACTTGACGGGTGAATTCCGCGTTCCGTCTTACCGGACGTCTAACTTCCTTGATCCAAAGGGTCGTGGCTTAACGACTGGATACGATAATGCGGTCGCTCTACCAGGGGGTGCGGACAGCGAGGAACTGCTCAAAGAGAACGTCAAGCAGTTTCAGTTGGACAAAGGAGTGATTTCTTTACAAGTTGCTAAAATTGACAGCGCAACTGGAGAAATCGCAGGAACATTCGAGAGTGTTCAGCCTTCTGAAACCGACATGGGATCTCATGCCGCAAGTGATGTGAAAATTCGCGGACTGTTTTATGCGCAAGTTGCGCCTGAAGTTTGATGCTTCAGTAGTGACAACGTGTTCTGTTGCAAATCATTAAGTTTGTGAGTAGAACATTAGATTAATACTCTGATTTTTGGGGCTTTCAACTAGCCCCTTTTTTATTGCTTAGATTTATTGTCAAATCTCTACAGAACCTTCTAGATTGAGTCTTTCTAGAGTAATAGCGCCTTATAAAGCACTTAATGGATACAACCCATTCACAAATTCATATCTCAGTGGAAATGCAGTTGTAAGTAGTAGAAGCAAAGAAATAAGTTTGAATTAATACAACTAGCTTCAGTAGCCCCTAGCTGTAGAGTCTGTTGAGTTTTAAGAATAGAACGTTTTTGACCGTGATTAGCGCAGAGCGCAATTTCGGAAAAAATGGCTTTGCCAAGCTCCCTACGATCGCGTCAGTCTTCCTCGATTTCAACCTTGTATTACCGCTAGGCGCTATGTGTCGCAGCACAATTCTCAGCGCAAGCATCGACATGAGTTGACGTAATGTTAGCGACTGCTCTACCCACTGAACTTCGTCATGCCAAATTTTGTTGCAGGTGAATTGAGGAGTGAAACTCTACACCGTTTGCGAGACTATCAAGTTGCTCCTTCCTCGGAGACTCGCAATCAGCTTGTAGAACTTAATTTTGGTTTAGTCCGAAAAGAAGCTCATCACTGGATTAATCAATGTACAGAAAGCTATGAGGACCTGCTCCAAGTTGGGTGCATTGGGTTAATTCGAGCCGTTGAGCGCTTCGACATTTCTAAAGGACACGCCTTTAGTTCTTTCGCGATTCCTTACATTCGAGGTGAAATTCAGCACTACCTCCGAGATAAGAGTCCATCAGTTCGCATTCCTAGGCGTTGGCAAGCCTTGCAGCGGCAGGCGGTGTGGATGATTCGAGAGTTTCAGTCAGAACAGCACCGTCATCCGAGTGATCTTGAAATTGCCGCAGCGTTAGAGATCCCGCTCGTGGAGTGGCAAGACATTAAACTTGCGTCTCAGAATCGATCGCTGTTGAGTCTAGATGCCCCGATCGGTGATGAAGATGAAGGAACTGCCTCTTTAGGCGATCTTGTACCTGACACCCAATACCGTAGTTTTCAACTTGCTCAAGAAGATCAACTTCGGCTTCAACAGGCACTCGTTCAGCTAGAAATGCGGACACGACAGGTTATCGAGTTTGTCTTTTTATATGATTTAACTCAGAAAGAAACAGCAGAGCGGTTAGGAATTAGCGCCGTAACAGTCTCTCGGCAGGTCAAGAAAGGACTGAATCTGCTTCAAAACTTAATGACGGTTGCTGAAGAGTAGCTGTCTTAATTGGATGAAATTACTGAGATATTCCTCCGCACTATCCAAACGTGCGGATTTTTTGTGACGCGAATTGTTTGTCGCAGATTCATAGTGTAGTAATAAAAACGTCAAGGACGGGCATACTTGAGCAAAGGTCATTGGAGTAGAGTTTTGGGGATAGGAAATGGATAAGCGATCACTAGTAATGTGTGCAGGAGTGGTAACACTCATGATAAGTGGATGTAGCACGGGTGACGATGCAAGTAGCTCGTCCAGTCCTTCCCCATCCGTTGCTCAAAGCTCAATTGCTCAAAGCCCAACGGCAACACAATCCTTCTCTAAGCCGCTTGTGGCAGAGAAAAATGCAACTAAAAACAGCAATAGCCGTGCTCGTGTTGCAGGTTTACTGCAATCAACCGAGCCTCTAGAGCGGGCACGGCAAGTTCAGGCAAGAATCAACAAAAAAGGGCAGAAAGACCCGTTTTCTGGGCTGCCTCCCGTTCTGTCTTTCAATCTCCCAGCGAGTAATGCTCCTGCTCAAAGCCAGAATAACGGTTTGCCATCGTTACCAACCTTTCCTGTTGCTCCGGAAGTGTTGCCTTCAATTTCAACTGTGGCAACAACCTCTTCTGGTGGGACGGTTTCTGGTAGGACAGTTTCTCGTGGGACAGCCTCTCGTGGATTGAGCGCTCCAAAGCCTGTGAAACCTGCGATCGCTGCATTACCACCACTCCCACTACCCACGTTGGCTGAAGCTGTAGAGGTGTCAGGTGTGATTGTGGTGAGTGGAGTGCCGCAAGCCATTGTCAAAGCGCCAAACGAATCAACGAGTCGCTATGTTGGAGCAGGGCAACGCCTCTCCAATGGACAAATTCTCGTCAAACGCATTGAAATGAACGGCGGTTCCGATCCGCTCGTGATTTTAGAGCAGAATGGCGTCGAGGTATCGAGAGGGGTTGGTGAAAAAGCAACGCCAACTCAAGGCACACCGACTGCCATGATGAGAGCTAAAAATATCTCTCAAGTTTCTTAAGGTCAGCCCTAACTACAATTTGCAACAGTTTACAGCAACCTCTGGGAAACAGGCGTTAGAGTGAAAGGACTGCTTTGACCCTTCGCACATTTTCCCGGAGTTGTTGTTATGACAGCGACTAACCAGCCCAGAGATTTTTGGAGTTCTCTTCTTCCGGAACCTCTGCCAACTCAAGATACAGAGTTGTTAAGACAAATTGGGTTTATTCCTGGACTGAAGGATCTGTTGATGGTCAGACAAGTTCATGCGTTAGAACACGCAACAGTCTGGGTTTTAAGTGGTGCTTCTGATCCGTCGATTCCTGACATCGATTTCAATGCAAACTGGACTGATACAGGTAACCTCGGCGGACTATCGACGGAACAAGGATTTTATCTCTACGGTCAGGTTGAAACTTCGGAGGTTCGGCGGGCTGCGAGAGAAGCACTAACTCGAATGCAGGGTGGAGAATGGAACCTAGCCGTTCATCCGCGCTGTGGAACTAATTTTTCGGTCGGAATGCTATTGACGGCATCGCTGGCATTTAGCATTCATTTACTGTTGCCGCGAGGTCCGATTGAACAAGTATTGGGATTTGGGTTTGCCGCTTCTACAGCGACTCAACTGACTCCAGAGCTTGGACGTCTGGTACAGCAGTATATTACAACTGCCGTTCCATTCAATTTGACGATCCAGGACGTTGCGGTTATCGCAGAACGCAACTCTACAGGAAGCGAGCCAGATGCTTGGGGACGCCCTACTCATTTCATTCAAACGGCATGGGTTGATTAACAATAAGGAAAGAGTGACTAACCACTAAAAAAGTAGCCTTGTGTGGGCTACTTTTTTAGACAAGGCTAAAAGCAGACTAGCCAATTTCAACTTGTCCAGTATCCACAGCAGAAGATCCGTTCACATTATTGGCAATTTCAACGAGCCGATTGAGAGTATCTTGGCTCGGGGCTTTGCCCTTGAGAACCACGGTGCTTCCAGTTTGAGCTACCCAGACGGTATCACAATCAGCAACTTGAGGATCTTGGTCAAACGCTAGAGCGACTCGCTTTGCTAATCCACTTTGATCGTATTCTCCGTTTAGACCTATCCGTTCGGGCGCGATCGTTTCCCCTGCCGGAGCTTGGGCAGTGGCTTGAGGAGCCGCTTGACCACTAATTGCCTGCTCAGGGTTTTGTGGCTTTTCCATGCCAAACATTCGTTTTAACCAACCCATAACTTTCTAACTCCAAAACAGCTTCTAGACCTGAAGTAGACGGTAGACGATTAGCCCGCCCTACTAAACCCGTCCTAGGAGAGAAAAATCTCTGCATTCAACGTTTACAAGTTCTAGCAAATGCGATCGCTTTGCAAGCTCTGCAAGAGTTCTCGATGCGAACTTGATTGAACCGCAGAAATTCCATCCGACGAATGTCAAGATTTCTGTAGAAAGCAGCCTGAGGCTACGAGAAGAGCTTGGGGATAATTACGTTGCGCGATAAAATGAACTTCCACGGTGGTGAGAATAGTTTGATCGTTGGCCCTTATAGATAAAGTCGATTGTGATGAAGCACACACTCTCTGTTCTAGTTGAAGACGAAGCCGGAGTTCTATCTCGGATTGCAGGATTATTTGCTCGTCGGGGCTTCAATATCGAGAGCTTGGCAGTGGGTCCGGCAGAGCAGATGGGGGTCTCTCGAATTACGATGGTCGTGCCAGGGGACGATCGCAGCATTGAGCAATTGACCAAGCAACTCTATAAGTTGATCAATGTGATCAAAGTCCAGGACATTACGGAAGTGCCGTGTGTTGAGCGGGAATTGATGTTGCTCAAGGTGAACGCAGGTAGCACTCATCGCTCAGAAATTGTTGAGTTGGCACAAATCTTTCGAGCAAGAGTCGTAGACGTTGCGGAAGATTCTTTGACGCTAGAAGTAGTGGGCGATCCAGGAAAAATGGTCGCGATCGTACAAGTTCTCAATAAGTTTGGAATTCGAGAAATCGCCCGAACAGGAAAAATCGCCCTGACTCGGGAGTCGGGAGTTAATACAGAGTTTCTCAAATCTTTGGAAGCGAAAGTGTAGAAGTTATTCTATCTATTGCGATCAGTAAAGCGACAGAATAAATTGCCCTCCCATTGTGCAAAACATTGTGCAAAAATCTCCGGTTTCTCGAAGAAATCGGAGATTTGAATACGCCGCTCTTTAAAATTCACGGATTTAGCGATCGTTATAGAACCTAAGATCCTATTGGATTAATTCGTTTGCGGAAAGCGGGTGTTAGGGCGTATAGGGGACACCTTGACGCATCTCGCCTGAAAATTTTCGACCATCGGCAAAGGTGAGCGTTCCTCGACCATCGGCAACGCCTTGACGCAGTTCGCCTGTATAGCTGATGTAGGGATATCCGGGCGGGAAGGAACATGTTCCTTTGCCTTCTAAAGAGCTGTTGTAGTATGTCCCTTGACAGCGAATGCCGTTCTTAAAGGTGACCGTTCCATTGCCTTTCGCTTGACCTAGATAAAAGCCACCGGTGTAAATGTTGCCACTGCTATATATGAACTTGCCTTGCCCATGAGGATGCCCGTTTCGCACGGCTCCGGTGTAGCGAGCTCCGCTGGCAAAGATGAAGCTTCCGTACCCGTGAGGCTGACCGTTTCTCATCTCGCCTTCGTAGCGATCGTTGTTCGCAAACAGGAACATGCCACGACCACTAGGTACACCATTGCGCACTGTGCCTTCATAGCGATCGCTGTTAGCATAGACTAACACTCCCGATCCGTTCGGTAATTTGTTGCGGACTTCGCCTGTAAAGTACTTATACTTCGCGGGTGCTAGATCCTTATCACCGCTACTGTAAACGCAAGTGACGTTGGAGCCGGATGAAGCTTCACACGTAGGGCGAAGCGCGGCGTCCACTGAAGCGGCTGCACTTGTGGGCAGCGCATGAATGACGAAGGCGATGCCTAGAGTAGAAGCCGCAAGACTTCCAAAGTGATGTTGACGAATCATAAGTAATGCGCTCTCTTCGATTGGCAAAAAAGCTGATTGGGATTTGTAACGATGCCTTATGAATACAGAGTGCCCGAAGAATTTTTAGAGATAACGCAAACCCGTTAAACGAAGGTAGTTTTGTAGAGCCTATGGTTTAACGATCGCATCGCTCTTGTAAAGACGTGATGCATTGAAGTTGATCAACAGGTTTATGCACTAGCAACGACAAGATTAGAAACAAAAAATCAGCGTTCTTGAAGAATGCTGATGAAATCGTGGTTCGAGTTAGACAAATTTAACGCTTCAAAAGTCACTTCCTACTAAGCATCGGGAAGTTCTAGTAAGGATATGCGATCGTCACACCCGTACCACCGTCTGAGCGATCGGCAAGTTCAAACCGCTCGACTCGTGGGTGCTGTCTCAAAAATTCGTGAACTCCTTGGCGTAGTTTTCCGGTTCCATGGCCGTGAATAATCCACATCGGACCCTGAATTTCTGAAATCGCTCGCTCTAGCGCCACTTCTGCATCAGGCACACGACTACCGCGAATATCAATCGTGTTCCGAGCCGTTCGGATCGCCGGAGCAGGAGGGGGTGGCGGGGGGACAGGAGCCGACTTTTTAGCGTCTTGAGGTTTGGGTTCTTTTTTGACGGGCTTTTCACCGTCTAGCGATTCTACATCGTCGAGCGGAACGGTCATCTTCATCAAGCCAAAGCGGACGCTCAGTTCTTCATCATCTGAGATGGCGAGAACTTCAGCCGTCTGACCGAGACGAGGAATGCGGACGCGATCGGCTACTTTTGGACGGTATCCGGGCTTCGGTTTCGGCTCCTGCTTCGATGGTAAACGGTGCGCGGCGATCTGGTTTAGAGCATCTGTTGCCTGTTGCGCGTCTTGAGCGGTGACATTGCCTTGCTGAAGTTTGCGAATGACTTTAGCGATTTCTGACTTGGCTTGCGTGATCGCTTCTTGCACGGCTAATTCTTGCTGCTGTTGAAGTTGCCGTTCGCGATCGCGCAAATTCGCCGCTTTTTCAGACACTTCTCGATAGAACCGTTCGGCTTGCTGCACCAGTTGCGCGGCTTCTTGGGCTTTGGTTTCTTGCTGGCGGCGTTGAGCTTCGAGTCCAGCAATCACTTGGTTGACATCTTGAGTCGCGCCGCCAACGTGAGTTTGAGCCTGCTGAATCACAGTCTCATTTAGTCCTAGACGACGCGCGATCGTTAGGGCGTTGGATCGCCCAGGAATGCCCCATAACAAACGATAGGTGGGGGAAAGCAATACGTCGTCAAATTCGACGGAGGCATTCTCAAAGCGATCGTCGTCATATTTGAGGGCTTTCAGTTCGCCGAAGTGGGTCGTGGCGATCGTTAAGGAGGCGTGATCCGCGAGGTACTTGAGCAGCGCGATCGCCAGAGCAGACCCTTCAGTTGGATCAGTGCCCGCACCGACTTCATCGAGGAGTACAAGCGAGTTAGCAGTTTGATGCGATTGAGGCGTTTCGGCTGGTGTTTCGCCTGTGGCTGGTGCGGCTGTGTCAGGTACTAATGCATTGAGAATTCGGCTAATTCGGCGGATATGACCTGAAAACGTGGATAGACTTTGTTCTAGTGATTGCTCATCCCCAATATCGGCTAAGACTTGATCAAACCAAGGCAACTCAACAGGTTCACGGGCTGGAATAAACAGCCCTACTTTTGCCATCAGAACTGCTAGTCCTAGGGTCTTCAGCGTGACAGTTTTGCCACCTGTGTTTGGACCCGTGATGGCGACCACGCGGGTATGAGGCTGAATTCTTAAGTCAGTTGGAACAACTGAGTTTCCTTGCTCATGCTGTTGCTGCCAGATCAACAGCGGATGGCGTAGTTGACGCAATACGATTGGTTCAGATCGCTGACCGGCTTGATGTTCAATAAAGCGCGGCGGATTTGCACCGAGCCAATAGCTGTATCGCGATCGCGCGGTTGCTAAGTCCAACGTGGTGCAGATCGCCAACAGCCGCTCTAAATCGTCTTTCACGATTGCCACTTGTTCGCTTAAGACTCGTCGTACCGCTTCTTCTTCAACCTGCTCTTGGCGCTGAAGCTGACGAAGCTGATTATTTAGCTGCACCGTTTGATGCGGCTCAACATACAGCGTTGCCCCGCTCATAGACGTATCGTGGACAATACCAGAAATGACATCTTTATGCGTAGCTTTGACCGGAACGACAAACCGACCTTCCCGTTGCGTGATCAATTGCTCTTGAACAGCGCTGGCATATCGTCCAATCAATTTTTGCAGCAGGTCATGGATGTGATCGCGCACCTGACGTTGCTTGTCGCGAATTTCAGCTAATTTCGGGCTTGCCCGTTCACTCACCTTACCGTCATCATTGATGCACCGATAAATTTCCTGCTCGATTTCAGGATAGGTTCGCAATTCTGATACCAACTCATTGAGAATGGTGATATCAGGATGATGATCGATGGTGCGTCTTAACGTTCTTGCACCCGATAACGTTGTTGCGATCGCAAGTAATTCATATCCAGACAAAATGCCGTGCCGCACAGCCCGCTCTAACGAACCACAAATGTCATCAATTCCATCAAAGCTGAGCGCTGTAGTAAGCTGATTTTCTAACTGATAAACATCCTGCGTTTGCGCCAACAGCGCTTCTGTCTCTACCTGAGTAGCTGGAATTTTCAGCTGACGAGCCGCCACCGCACCCAGCTTGGTCGAAGCAAAGGTCGCTAAATGCTGGCATAGTCGCGACCACTCCAGTAATTCTAAAGTTTCGTTTTGAATCAAGGTGCAACTGTTTCAATTAAAGGCACTATCTTAAATTTAGAAGGTTTTAGAGAACTTTGCACTGTCGCAAGGATTATTTCAAATCACCACTGGTTCTCAATGCATTTCTTAACTCACTAAAGGCTAAAAGAACAGAGGATTAGACACCCACCCTAACTTTTGGTCCAAGCGAAATAAATGTAAAACTCCAAGCGCAACCTCACAAAGCAAAACGACCCAGTATCGCTACTAGGTCGTCTTTTTAGTGGAGCTGACGGGAGTCGAACCCGTGTCCAAACTAGGTATTAGTACGCCACTCATTCACAGGTTTAGCTTTTCTAGTCCTCAAAGCGGGAATCGTTCATTATCCCGAACGATGGGATTCTCTAGTATTGTCTTAACTAGCCGCCCGACCAGAGGCGAGCGTCTAGAGCAGCCGTTGGGGTTAACTCACAATCCTTAACGGCGTCGAATTGTGAGTGCTCAAACCTAGAAGAGGTTTTTAATTAGGCAACTGCTGCTGCCTTACGAGCAAAAGGAACGATGTTGTTTGCATCTATTCTTTTGAGCCTGGATTTACGAGAGTAGACTCCCTCTCGACCTGCATAGCGTATCGTTCGCTAGCCCGTCGAAACCGTTACAGCCCCGAGCGTTCCTCAATTATAGCGCGAAATTTTGGGATTTGAGAAGTTGTCTGGATGCCCAATCTCAGTACATGAGAGGATATCTGCAAAGGTTCCTCACTGACAACGGATTGGATAGCGAATGTAGCAAATCAGCTTCTAAGATCTGTTGATCTGCTACGACTTTTACCATGCCTGAAATGCATCATGACTACTGATAACCTGCTGCTTGAAGGGCAAATAAGTGTGCATATCGTCCTTTGAGATCGAGTAGCTGTTCGTGACTTCCTTGCTCAGTCACTTCTCCAGCAGACATCACCATAATTCGATCTGCCATTCGCACAGTGGAGAATCGATGGGAGATGAGAATTGCCATTTGGTTGGGCGTCATTTCTCGAAACCGCTCGAAGATCTGAACTTCCGACTCAGCATCCATTGCAGAAGTCGGTTCATCTAACACTAAAATGTCGGCGCTGGTTCGCATAAATGCGCGAGACAAGGCGATCTTTTGCCATTGTCCGCCTGAAAGTTCTCGACCTCCTTTGAACCAACGACCAAGCTGCGTGTCGAATCCATCCGATAGTTCATCAATGAATGGCAATGCATTGCCTTTATCTGCGGCAATACCCCAGCGATCGCGATCGTCTAAATTGGCAACATCACCGACACCAACATTTTCACCCACGCTAAATTGATACTTCATGAAACTTTGAAAAATCACACCGATACGACGCTGTAGAACAGCCGTGTCCCACTGCTTTAGCTCCAATCCATCTAAGAAAATTTGTCCAGAAGTAGGCTCGTAAAGCCTTGTTAACAGTTTGATCAGCGTTGTTTTACCTGAGCCGTTTTCACCCACGATCGCAAGCTTCTCTCCAGGTTTAAGATGAAACGACACATCGTTGAGCGCAGGCTTTGGGTTTCCAGGGTAATAGAACGTGACGTGTTCAAACCGTATTCCGTCTTGCGGTGCAATGCCTTGGATTGCCTGTCCTATCGGTTCGGGAACTTCTTCTTCTAAAAACTCGTACAAGTTGGAGAGGTACAGCGAATCTTCATACATGCCGCCAACTGCCGTTAAAATCGAGGCGAACGCTGTTTGTCCTTGCCGAAACACCACGAGATACATCGTTAGTTCGCCAAGCGTTATTTGCCCAGCGATCGTTTCCCAGACAATCCAGACGTACGCACCGTAAAATGCGATCGTACTGACCAAGCTCAGCAGATAGCTCCACACACCGCGACGAATCGTCAGGTCGCGATCTTCTGCGTATAGACGGTAGAAAATCGCCCGATAGCGATCGAGTAGCATTCGTCCCAACTGATAGAGCTTAATCTCCATCGCAGGAGCTTCATTGGCAATGAGCCACTCCAAATAATTCTGCTGTCTCGATTCGGGTGTGCGCCACTGAAACAGCCGAAAGGCTTGTCCAGCGAATCGCGTCTCAGAAACAAAGGCAGGAACGGCAGCAAGCATCAGCACCACAACGGCCCAAACCGAAAACTGGATCAGCAATCCCCCATATGTGATGATAGTAAGCGAGTCTTGCACCAATCCAAACGTGCGCCCGACGAGGCTCAAGGGGCGACTGGACGCTTCTCGCCGCGCCCGCGTCATTTTGTCATAGAATTCTGAGTCTTCAAAGTGAGCCAGATCGAGAGTGAGGGCTTTTGCTAAAATCAGTTCATTCACCTTCTGCCCTAGCAACACTCTCAGGAGCGACTGACACAACGCAATGCCTTGCCGACTACCCGTTTGCACCGCCACGACAACGGCTTCAAATCCCAAGTATCCGATGGCGGCCCAGCGATCGCTAGCAGATCCAGTGCGAGATGCCAGTACTACGGTATCAACAATCAGCTTTCCGGCATAGGCAATGATCGCCGGAACCAACCCAGAAATTAGGGTAAACAGGGCAAGTACGATCGTTAATCTGCGATTGGTCGTCCAAACTAATTGAATCGCTCGTCCACAGTAGCGAAATGTAGATAAAAGCTGAGAGACACCGCGAATCATGTTTAACAATTATTAGTTATTAGTCCATTTATTTTAAAGAGAGCTATCACTCCCTATATTCCAGTATCTCGAATCGCCCACCCTTGTCTCGTTTGCAGGGGGTTTGGGGGAGGCAACCGTCCCCCAATGGGGGCTTGCCCCCAAACCCCCAAGGGTCGGATGCCGAGACTCAAGGAGAGTCGAGTAGCGTGTGAACACACTCTAGACCCCAGACTCGCAATTAGCGCAGAACGCAACCTGCCGGAATTACTACGTCCAATACAAGATCTTAGCGCGGGGAAACCGCCGCCCAATCTCGCGCTCGAAAAACTGACGCAACTCGCGCATCGTCTTCGCGTCATACACATACTTCATGCCGCCAAACTTATTGCGCTTCACCACCCGCGACGACTCATCCAAATCTAACTTGGTGTTGGGATACCAACTGAGCAACACATCCTTCGATCCAGGAGTAAACCGATGAGTAATCAACTCCACCGTCAGATCGCAATCAAAATCTAACTCCTCAGACATGTTATCGAGTAACTGGGTGTACTGCTCTTGCCAATCAGGAATCGGCATAATCGGCGCAATCACCACCCCGATCGGATACCCGCCTTCTAAACCCAAGCGCCGCAATCCACGAAGTCGAGCCGGAACAGAAGCTGTGCCACCTTCTAAGCGATCGCTAATCGATGCCGTATTCACGCTAGAACGACAGCGCGTGTGTCCACGATGGGGCAGATCCAACAGACTCTCAACATTGTCGAACTTCGACACCCAACGCAAATAGCCATCCTCACGAGTGCCAAAATAGCGAATTGCTTCGGCTAAGCTCCCAATCAAGTGTTCAATACCAAGCGGATCGGTGTAACAACTCACCTCATAGCTCGTCTCGCTGCCCGATCGCTCATAAGCAGCTAAATTACCCAAAATTTGCGGCAAGTTAGCGTACACCCGAATCACAGGTGGCCCTTGCAAGCTACCTGCCAAATAGCAATATTGGCAGTGGGCAGGGCATCCCTCTGCAATGTGAAACTGCCAATCGGCAGAAGGAGGAATCGGACTCAGCTTAAATTGTCCTTTGGGCGCATTCACAACGGCCAACGTCCGCTTTGCAGTGGCATAAGTCTCTCGCTCGGTGTCGCCACGCAAACCCGTCAATCGATTCTGCTTCAACTCGTCCACAGGTAAGCCTAACGCCTGCACCCGCTCAAGAATTTGCTGTCCCCACGGCTCCTTCAGAGCGTCAGGGGTGAACATCACGCGCTCTGGCATCCACAAACGCGCCTTGCGAATCCCACTGTCAGAAGCATTAGAAGCAATCGGTGAAGCAACCGTCGTCACAGAACTAGTCATGCTTTCGCTTATGTCTCAGTAGCTCTATTATGGCGGCTTTCTGAAAGGGTTGAACGCTTGAATTTGAACGGGTTTTACCCAACTCAAAGTAGGGCTATCCACCACAACTTAAATCTAATTCTTTAGGAGGGTGAGACGGCTAAAAGACCGAGATTTACTAGTAATTAGAGACTCAACTGTGAGCCTTTAAAACACTTCCAGCAACATACTTTGAAACACTTCCAACAACACAAAAAAGGAGGTTAGTTAGTATGGCAATTGTACGTTTTAATCCATTCAGAGACATTGATATCATGCAACGTCAAATGAATCGATTGTTTGATGAGATGATCTCTTATGGAGATGCTGGCAATGCAGCATCTGGTTTTGAGAAATCGGCTGGCATGAGCTTTATCCCTGCTGCTGAGATTCACGAAACGCCTGAAGAGGTGACGCTGCGAATGGAAGTTCCTGGCATCGAGCCGAAAGATCTTGATGTGAAGGTGACGGCCGACGCGGTGGCAATTCAGGGTGAGCGCAAATCTGAGGTGAAGCAAGACAACCAAGGTATTCAGCGTTCTGAATTTCGGTATGGTAGTTTTCAGCGTGTAATTCCGCTTCCAGCAAGAGTGCAAAACGACAAGGTGCAAGCTGAATTTAAGCATGGCGTGTTGCACTTGACGCTTCCAAAAGCGGAAGAAGAAAAGAATCGAGTTGTGACGGTGAATTTGTTAAACGGGCACGCTCAAGCGAATGGGCAGATGAACGAGCAAAATGCGCCGTTAGAGATGGCTCAGGGTCAAGAATCTCAAGCACCGCAGGCAACCTAACAGGAGATTAACCTACTTGCTTGAGCAAGTGTTCCCAGATACATCTGAGGGTACGATTGACCAGAATTTTTTCTGCGATCGTACCCTCTGCTTTATCAAATAAGGGCACGACATGAGCAGTGTATTCGGTTGTAAATCCAAACGCTATCAGTTCTTTGGTGTAAGACTGTTCTCTAACCGGATCGCGTCCTTGGGCTAATAGCTCTAAATACTCCCCATCTGACAGTTCTAAATCAACAACCTGTGGTTCTTGAGATAACACCGTTTTAGCCTCTCAATAATTTTATCTAGGTAGCATATCAGGTTTAAGGATAGATGTTACCAAATTTGTCATCTATCTATAGCGGTAGTAAATATGGTGCTTGATACGATCGCGGTTGAGCATCACTGTGCTAGGGCTTATAAAGCAATATTTAAGGAGTAGCGCTTGATCCTAGTCGTCCTGAGTTGCTCATATCCACTGACTCACAAAATTCGTTAGTTCTTCAACATCCAAATAGTCAGCGATAAAGCTCTTGCGTAATAGATCAGGTGGAATGTATTCGTCATATTTCTGCAACGTCGGAACCTCATCCGGATCAAGGAATTCCTCTAGATTGAAGCGTCGTTCTGGAAGAGACTGAAGCTCATAGCGCAGGGCGTCAAGCGAACAGTTGCCCAAGCGCACGACGAGAAAGTAGGGCGATCGCGCTTTGATACTTTTAATACCGAGGGATGGTTTGCCGTACGATCGCAAGAACCTTTCCAACGTACGGAACTCGATCGTACCCATCCATGGAAAAATACAGCAAACCTTTTCGTCTAGCAGTTGTATTGGATGATCTAAAATCCCGGTTGACCGAGAAAATGCTCTCGCGTCCTCAAGCCGCTGTCTTGCATTCGGCGTTAAGTAGGAGTATAGCGTTGTCTCCTGCAATGCCTTTTTCATTCTCTGTAGCACTCTAGTATGGACTTCCCCAGATGTACCGCGCCACGAGCTTGATGTGACAGATTTTGTTGACAGTTTAACTTCAATTACTTTCTTCTTGCTATCAACTGCATGAACTTCCCACGTTCGTCCTGCAAGAGAAAAGCGATCGCCTTCCATAGGCGGAATGATAATACTTCCGATTGCTTTTCCGTTGTGTTTAACCGAGTATTCTTCTGTGTCAGGAAAGATAGCATAGAACTTAAAATTATTGATGACTTTCTCTCCTGCAAGTCCGACAATTAGCCCCCCTTCTACTGTTCTCTCAATATGATCAATGCCAATTAAATGTCTTAAGAACACCCGAAAATCGTCTTGTGAAATCGAGCGGAACGGCGGCAGGGTTAAAATTTGCTGCGCGATCGCGGCGGGAGACAGTTCTCCTAAAGACGCCAATACGCTCATCGTTTGGTGATACAGCAAACTGAAGGGATACTGCATGGCACGCGGTGGTTCAATCCATTTCTCTTCCAAGTAAAGCTGAATCACAGCAATGCACTGCAACAACTGCCAAGGAATCTGCTCAGGCAACGACTCTTCACCTGTGGGCTTATCTTCCACACAAATAAGCTCCATTTCAGATACGCCGCTCCTTCTGCCAGAGCGCCCCAATCGCTGCAAGAAACTGGCAACAGAGGCAGGCGACTCTAATTGAATCACCCGATCGAGGTGTCCTAAATCAATTCCCATCTCAAAGGTCACTGTTGCGGCTGTAACAGTAGGCGTATCAGAATGTCGCATTGCTGCTTCTGCCGCTTCTCTAAGGGGGGCAGAGATACTACCATGATGAACGTGATAGAGATCGGGATGTCCTTTCGCTGTCGCAATCTCTCGCATCGCGGCGATCGCGTCTTCTGTTGCCGTTCGTCCATTGGCAAACACTAGACTTTTCTTGCCCCGCGTTTGGTTAAACAGGTGCAAATGACAAGGATTGAACGCTTTGTCTCGGGTGTCTCCTTTTGCCCGCACGACTAGCCCCGGATCGTAAAAATGTTCTAGTGACAGCTGAATCTTTCGCTGAGCAGTTTCTAGCGTTGGTGTAGTGACAGATCGAGAAGTGTCACCCTTTAACCACTCTTCAGCTAAAGAATAGTCACCTAATGTTGCTGAGAGTCCAATTCGACGCGGCACGTTTCCAGTCACTTTAGCCAGACGAGACAATTGGCATAAAATTTGACAGCCGCGATCGCTGCCAATGAATGCGTGAATTTCATCAATAATTACAAAGCGCAGGTCTCCAAATATACTAGGAAGATAAGCGCTTTTATTGATTAATAAACTCTCCAACGATTCGGGTGTAATTTGCAGAATGCCTTGGGGGTTCTCAAGCAGCTTTTTCTTGCGGCTTTGCGTCACATCCCCGTGCCAAGCCCACACAGGAATATCAGCATTTTTCAATAAATCAGTTAAGCGATCGAACTGATCATTAATCAGCGCTTTGATAGGACTGATATATAGTGCACCAACTCCGTTAGGAGGTTGCTCATGCAACATCGTCAATACAGGAAGAAATGCCGCTTCGGTTTTTCCAGAGGCCGTTCCTGCTGCAATCAATAGATGGTTCGACGTGTCAAATATAATACGGCAAGCTTCTGCTTGAATTGGTCTAAGTGAAGACCAACCATTGGTATAAATATATTCTTGAATAAAGGGAGAAAGACGAGAATACGGGTACTGCATTATCAGCGTTTTAACTGTGAATGGAAGAAATCATTTAACAGAGGTTGTGATCCTATTCATTACATAAGGACGGTCAAAGAGAGGCGAGATTGAGAACTTCTCTCCTTCCTGAGAAGTATGTGCCGATCGAGAATCTGTCTGGCAGTTGGTTGAGATAATTAGTGGTAGTTTAGTAGGGTTCACGGTGTTTACACATTTTGAATTTGAAGTTTTGTCAACTTTAAAGTTTGAGGCGTTTGAGTCTTTTAGTTAAGTCACGCCTGTCAGGTTGCTAGAAAGCCTAGATATTGACCTTATATAGTTTGGAGATGAACGTGAGCATGTTGAAGCCTATTGCTGCTGCAAGTGTTGTTGCAATCCTAGCGGGTTCCCTATTCCCTGTTACTGCGGAAACACTGTCGATCGCGAAAGATACAAAAGGAGCGGTTCCAACAGAGAAGCTCGTCAAGATGACGCCTTCTGCACCAGAAGGATCTACGATCGCGCCCATCCAACCTTCGACCCAGCCTGTCAATTCTCCGATCACGCAGTCTGCCCCCACTACACCGGCAGCGCCTGATTCGGCTACTCCGTCGCCGCTACCCTCTCCCTCTGGCACACCAGACTCAACGACCCCGGCTCCGACAACGCCCGATTCAACTACAACGCCCATTACTCCCTCCACAACCCCAGACACAACGACTCCTTCCACAACCCCAGATACAATCACTCCGGCTCCGACAACGCCCGATTCGACTACCCCAGACACGACCACTCCGGCTCCGACAACGCCTGATTCGACTACAACGCCCACCACTCCTTCCACAACCCCAGACACAACGACTCCTTCCACAACCCCAGTAACACCCAGCCCAAGTACACCCGCACCGACTGGAGAACAATCGACCCAGCCAACTGGTCAGCCCAGTGCAACCACAATGGTGCTAGAGGAGGAAACCATTACTGGCATTAAGCAAGTCACTCTACCAACGCCGCCTGTGACGCCTGCTCGATTCACTTTGCCAATGGATATTAAAGTTGTGCAAGAGGCGTCAGTTACTAGCAATACGCCCATTACTGATAAGTTGTCTAAGGACTTGCCAAGCTGGGGATCTGCGGTGCGAGCCTGCTTGCAAGATAAGCCTACCTTTGTCCGTGTTGTAGGAGATCAGCAAGTACCTTTTATGGTGAATGGAACTGAAGGGAAGATTAAGCTGAATGCAAACAATCGTCCGGTTTGCACAGCGGGCCTGTAACAGGACTCATCTGTAACAGGACTCACCAATGTCTTTTCAGGTCCTTTTGATAGACAAAAGCAATTCTAATTGAATTGCTTTTGTCTTGACTACCGAGAGGCTTATAAAGCCTCTCGGTAAATAATTGGTTTAGCTGTAAACCGTTGGAAGGATTTGTCTACTGGCAGTAAACCAAGTTTGAACCAGGTGTATTGATAAAGCCATTGGAGACCCAGCCTGCGATCGGTCGATTGATCTCGATCCAGATCCGACCATCCGCTTCAGTTCTAGAATTGGGAGGATTTCTCGTCACATACACTTTTGAGTTGTACGCTACGCTACCGACATACGCAGAAGTCACGCTGGGTCCACGACGGGCAATCAGCCCCTGTTGTGCTCGAACTGAGCGACACAAGGCATTAGGCGAAGGGGACGGAGACGGTGATGGAGACGGGGACGGTGATGGTGATGGAGACGGAGTACCAGGGCAGAGCTTCAGATTGACGGTTTGCACAAATCCTGGAGATGGTGCACTGACGCCAATAAAGCCAGCTTGGGCCGCATTTTCGGAAAGCGTTACAGATTGATTAGTGGCTAATGCCCTGACCACTGCACTGGTTGCAGTACGATCGCCGAAAATGGCAGTGGGCTGCTTAGCACATCGCCTCTGACCGACCAACGATCCTTGAGCAACTAGAGTATTGGATGTAGTTTGAGCTGTTTGAGAAGATTGGATTTGGGCGAGTGCAGCACCGCTAACGGTAGACACTGCTAGAACAACCAAAGCACTGACTGATTGACGCCAAGCCTTCGCTTTCATCATGGTATTAAACTCCTCACGGAATAGAAGGGTAGGATCACGTACCCATGTAAATATCCTGCCTGAGATTATAAGGCAAGTCGATCCGGAATTCGTGATTTGTAAGGGTTTCTACTGCTGATGCTGCAATATAGTCTCAAAGATCCAACGTTCAGCAGGACGACCCATTATTCCAGCCCATGACTTTTGCCGATCACCCAATGTCGTCGAAAGAAACGAGCGAGGGCGGATTCTTCTAAAGCTAGATAGATAGGACGTCCGTGCGGACAGGTACGAGGATTTCGAGTCTGCTGCCACTGGTTAAGCAGCGTTTGCATGTCTGCGAGGGTAAGAGGAGTACCATTCCGAATTGCACTGCGGCACGCGATCGCAACTTGCGCCGTTTGCAAATCGCCTCCTAAACTGAGTTCTAGTAATGCCTCCGCGCGGTCTTCTCGCTCAGCCAAAAGAGTAGGAATTGAGCGCACTGCCCATAGCTGGTCGCCAAAGGGTTCTACCGTCAGTCCGAGATGCTGCAACTGCTCGACTTGGGCATGAGTGAGTTGATTCAGAACGATCGCAGGTTCGAGAGAAACAATTTGCCAGCGATCGCAGATCTGCTCGTACAACACCCGTTCATGGGCAATGTGTTGTTCGACAAGCCACATGCCGCTGGCATGTTCTGCCAAGATATAGCGATTGTGAACTTGCGCGATCGCTCGTAGCGAGGATAGCGTCGGCGTAGCAGGGGCAATCTCTCGGTGGACGGTATAGCCTCCTTCAGATTCTGCGGCTTTTAGCAGAGTCCCGACTCGACTCGAATATAGATCGTCAGGCAATGATTTTGGGTTGAGCCGAAAGGCTTGCTCGATCGCGCTCGTCACCTGTTCTTGCCAATAGTCGAGGTTGTGCAAATAGATTTCCGCTTTGGCAGGATGGCGATTCCAATCAATGTAGGCGGGTGGGAGATGCAGATGCAGAAAGCAAACCGGATAGCGATCGCGCGGTAGAGTGCGGCGAAACCCAGCGAGTAGCGTCTGCTCTAATTCGGGCATGTGGATGAGCCGTCCGTTAACCGCCACTTTTACCCAGTCGGGGCGGCGACGATGACAGCGATCGGGCAATCCCAATAGCAGATAGAGCGATGCCTCGGACGTTGATGCCTCGGATGCTAATGACTGGCTCAACGTCAACTGAATTTCTTGTAATTCCTCTCCACGCACGCCGCGCACCATTTGTGGCAAGCTTTGTTTGGGCGTGCGGCTTGCCCACAGACTGATCCACTCGCGATCGCCCTGCTGAACCTGCCAAGTAACGTGAGGATGGCAGAGCGCTAAATGGTAAATCATCGTCTGAACCGCTTTTAACTGTTGTGCGGCAGACGGCAATCCATCCCGGCGAGCTGCCCAGGTTTCAAACAAGCGATCCACAGTGATAATCGTACCGGGTGCGATCGCAACGGTTTCGGTTGTGATCGGATTGCCCCCGGTGTCGTAAACGACTCGCCAGCCTTGCTCAGCCCCGACACGGCTGAGGATTTCCAGGTTAGAAAGCTGGGCCAAGCTATAGAGCGCTTCTCCGCGAAAACCGAGACTTTGAATGGTTTGCAAATCAGCGCGATCGCGAATTTTACTTGTCGTGTGAGGCAGTGCCGCTTGCTGCAAATTCTCTAGCGTCATGCCTGCACCGTTATCAGAGACCCGCACTCGCCATTGATCTGCCCAGATCGAAACCGAAATTCGAGTTGCGCCTGCATCCAACGCGTTTTCCACCAATTCGCGTACCACTGCTGAGAGCGAATCGATCACTTCTCCAGCAGCCATCAGATGCACAACGTCGATTGGAAGTGGCTGAATCGTAAACCCCATTCTTTCAGTTTAGAAGATAGGGAGGGCTTCAGAGGTTCCCAGGCTCAACATCAGGGGTTAGTGCTCGTCCACGTAAGAATGAGGGATGAAGTAAGCATCGTCATTCTTTCATTCCTCTAAACTCATCGCTCGAGCTAAGGAATCTTCAAATTGTTAAATTTAATACACCTTCTTAAAAGGGGATCGCTATTAATAAATTGAAAGCTCGAAATGCTCTTCCTACAAGGATTACGCTTAGGATGACAACTTGATTTTCTGTGATAGTAACTTAATGTAGAGTGTAGTTAATATTTCAGGAAGCCTTGGAACTCTAGCTAAAAATTGCCGTTCTTAACTTACTGGTATTAAATTTCAACCATGTTCCTATTAAAGGCAATTCAAGAATTTGCGATCGGGTTTCTTCAAGCAGCAAAACAAGCTTGGTGGGTCGAGGTTTCTACCCATGAGCCGGCTTGCGTTTACTATTTTGGTCCATTTGATCATCCAACAGAGGCGGAAGCCGCTTGTCCTGGCTATCTGGAAGATCTTAACGGTGAAGGCGCGATCGGCATTCACTCGATCATCAAACGCTGTCATCCGACAGCGCTCACCCTCGTGGACGGACAGCCCTATTAATTCCCAACAAATTACAGACTAGGAAAAGAAACGATTACGATCGGGTCAATTCTTTTAGTGCTGTCTCAACTCGCTTAGCATCATCGGATTGACCTTGCTGCTGGTAGAGAGTTTGAGCTTTTTGCAACGCCTCGATCGCTTCTTGAGTGCGATCGCGCATTTTCAAAACCATACCCAACTGATAGTAGGCCCGCGCACTATTGGGGGATAGACGAATCACTTCGCGATAGGCAAGCAGAGATCGCATCGTTTCCTTTTGTTCAAGGGCCAAATCTGCTAAGGCAAGCTGAGCCTCTGCTAAGTCAGGGCTGGTATTTACCGCTTTCTGGTAAGCTGCCAACGCTCCCTGCCTATCTCCTGTTGCTTCTAAAGCATTACCAATTTGCAAATGGAGTTTTCCATTATGGGGATCGAGCTGTGTAGCACGATTGAATGCTGCGAGTGCCGATTCACGATTGCCTTGGCTTAACCATGCTAGGCCTAAGCCAAGCTGAACGCTGCTGCGACGAGACTCTAAAGTTGCAGCAGCTTGCAGTGCCAGAATTGCCGCTTCGGTGTTGCCCTGCTGAAGGTAGAGTAGCCCGATCGCCTCTTGGGCTGCTGCATTTTTAGGCTCGACCTTGATGAGTTGCTTATAAGCCCCGATTGCCTCGTCATATTGTTCTTGGCGCGCCAGAACAGCACCCAATCCTAGATAGGCATTGGCGTTTTTCGCATCTAGCTTTATGGCTCGACGATAAGCAGTTGCCGCCGCCCAATCGTCTCCTGCACTTGCCAAACTGAAGCCTAAGGCGTACTCAAAATCGGCATTATCGGGATCAAGCGAGATCGCTTGACGGTAGGCAGTGGCTGCTTCCTGAAAGTTACCTGCTTGAGCTTGGATATAGCCAATTCCCGAAAAAATTCGAGCATTTTTACCATCCAGAACCGCCGCCTTTTGAAACGCATCAAGCGCTCCTGCCCAGTCCTTTGTGTCAGCTAGCTTTCGACCTTGCTCAACGAGTGCACTAAGTTCTTGACCTGCATCCGACGACGCAGACGGATCCCGCTCTGGAGACTGAGCCTGTCCAACTTGAGATGAGAAAACAATAAAGCCAGCAAAGAGAACATTGACAGTGACTCGAATCGGTTTCTTTAGAATGGCACTCTGTGCTAATCGCTTTATCATGCAAACTGTCCAAGGCAAGGTTTCATTACGATTCATTAATGATCGATTACCACACCTTTGCTACAAACTTCAAGCTGTTGGCTATTTTTATTTAGTCCTATCTTTAATGATCAAGAAGAAATGTTAGTATCCTTTAACCTTGTTGCACGGAGAAGAGCATGATTTTAACGACAACTGATGTAGTTCAAAACGCAGATATTGAAGCATATCTAGGTATTGTCACGGCTGAAGTTGTGTATGGTAGCAACGCTCTAAGAGATTTTTTTGCAGGCATTCGAGACATCATTGGTGGGCGGACTGCTGCCTATGAGCGTGTGTTTGAGCGTGGACAGCGTGATGCCATGGCGGAGCTAGAGAAGCGCGCTCAACAGTTAGGAGCACATGCAGTAATTGGCATTGAAATTGATACTGGCACAATCAATATGGATCAATCAGGAGTGTTGTTATTGATTACAGCAGTCGGAACAGCAGTTAGACTTCGCTAAACGCCAATGCATTAGGTTGTACTGATATTAATTTGACAAAACCTCTCGCTGCACTTCTGATCTCAAGTGATCCCCGACGGAATCGAGCAATAGGTAAGAATTATCATTTAATTCGCACCTTTTCAGCAAAACTAGAAACTTTTGTTCTAGTTCAGAGGTTTACGTGTCATTCATACATACAGGTTCTATAAATCATATCTAACCAATGGCAGACTAGGTATTTCCCTAAGATTCCCACTACTGATAGAGATATGTGATTAAAACAAAGCCTAAAGTGATGCTCAAGTCTAAATTTTTTGTAAAAGACTATCACTTTTGGGAGCTAATTTACATGGCTTATACTAATCGACCAATTACCGAAACGGCAGCGGTGGTTCCGGTGGCAGCAGATTATCACGATCGCGTTCGCTGGGGTCCCATCATTGCAGGACTTTTCGTTGCCTTAGTTTCTCAATTAATTCTTAGCGCATTAGGTGCTGCGATCGGGGCAACGTCGATCGCCAACTCTGGCGCACCTAGAACCAATGCTCCTGACGTAGCGAGTGCTGTTGGCTGGTGGTCAATCCTTAGCTTACTGATTTCGCTATTTATCGGCAACTGGGTAATGGCTCGCGCCTGCGGTCCGATGAACCGGAGTACGGCTCTCTTGAATGCTGCAATTCTGTGGGCAACCACCTTAGCTCTCAGCGCTTACTTGTTAGCAAGTGGTGTTTCTGGCGCATTCGGCGTTCTAGCATCCAATGCAGGCGAAGTAGCGAATCAAGTAGTCCCAGGTGGTGCTGCCAACGCTCCTAATGCAATTCCAAGTACTCCTCCTAATGTGACGGCAAATCAAGCTCGCGACATTGCAGGCAATACTTCTAAAGCAGCTTGGTCTTTTGTATTGGGTTCATTGCTAGGATTACTTTCTTCCTTAATTGGTGCAGTTGTTGGCGCTCGTAGTCCTCGTGCCGCTTACAACAATGACCGTCCCGTTTACACTGAGCCAAACCGCTAGTTTCTAAATAGAAATTAAGTTGCTGAGATCCCCTTATCTAGGTCTAGATAAGGGGATTTTTAGATTTTTAACAGAGAAATAATTGACACAGAAAACAGGAAAGGGATGTACCAATAAGAAGTACATCCCTTTCCTGTCGTAACGGGCTAGGAGGGATTCGAACCCCCGACACCGTGGTCCGTAGCCACGTGCTCTAGTCCACTGAGCTACAAGCCCTTGCGCTTCACTAGAAATCTATACTATCACATCAAGTGTGGTGACACAAATGTTTGAACCTTCATTTTTTTGAGACCTCATTACTTATGGAAAATCATCAATCTCTATCTCATCTCGATCCTCAAGGACAAGCGCAAATGGTGGACGTTTCGACGAAGGAGTTAACGGTTAGAACCGCGATCGCTCAAGGGCGAGTCAGAATGTTGCCCCAGACGATGGCCGCGATCGCAGCAGGCGATGCGCCAAAAGGGGATGTTTTGGGAACGGCACGACTTGCAGGCATTATGGCCGCCAAACAAACAGCAACTCTGATTCCGCTGTGTCATCCGTTGCCGATTCAAAAAGTCGAGATTCTTATTACGCCTGATTCAGAGTTACCAGGTTATACGATTCAGGCTGAGGTGAGAACAAGAGCAGAAACGGGAGTTGAAATGGAAGCGCTAACGGCGGTGTCGGTTGCCGCACTGACGCTATACGATATGGCGAAGGCGCTAGAGAAATCAATTCAGATCGAGCAAATTTGCTTGATTAGCAAAACAGGCGGCAAATCTGGCGATTACAAAGCACCGTCATTACCGCCATTGGAAGAGGTTAAACCGCTCTAACTCACACCACTTGTTGAATCCTCATGACTTGCTCGGGAACGCCTGAACGCCTAGCGGACTGGTAGCTCGTGAGATTGAGACCAACCAAAGTAACAGATTTGCCTAAACGATCGTACTTGGCCACAACCTTTGCGATCGCGTCGGCAGCGGACTGATCCCAAATATGCGATCGCGCAAAGTCGATCACGATCTGCTCAGGATCGCTGCTGACCCGAAACAGGTCTACAAAACTGGCCGCTGACCCAAAAAATAGCTGTCCTGTCACCTCGTAGAGCTTGACGCCATCTGAATCAATCGCGCTCGTAGCGTTGATTTGAGCGAGTTGCCAACCAAACAGCAACAGACTGAAGAGCATCCCCGCTAAGACGCCTTGGGCTAGGTCATGCGTACAGAGGGCAACTGAAACTGTAACTGGCATGACTAGAATTTCGGGAAACGGCGACGTTTTCAGGGTCTTGATCGATTTCCAACTAAAGGTTTCACCCGCTACCATGATCATGACGCCGATCAGAGTTGCCATCGGAATTTGTTGCACAACATCTTGCAGCACAAAGATCGAAAACAATAAAAAGGCTCCAGAAACGGCAGTTGAAAGCCGTCTTCTACCCCCCGATCGCACATTGATTAAGGTTTGTCCGACCATGCCGCATCCTGCCATGCCGCCAATACAGCCTGTGACAAAGTTTGCAATGCCTTGACCTCGCGCTTCTTTGTTTTTAGAGCTTTGGGTATCGGTGAGATCATCCACCAGATCTGCTGTCAGCAGAGATTCGAGTAAGCCCACGATCGCTAGGGTAATTGCGTAAGGCAAAATGATGCTCAGCGTTTCTAGAGAGACACTGACTTGAGGAAGATGAAACATCGGCAAGTTGCGCGTGATCTCTCCGATATCTCCCACCCGGCGAATGGGTAACTGGAGAGACATTGCCGCGATCGTCATCACGACAATAGCCACCAACGGTGACGGAATGGCTGTCGTAATTCGAGGAAACAGATAAACGATGGCGAGCGTAACCGCGACCATAACGTAAGCCTGCCAAGGCTCTCCAGGAAGTTGTTGAATTTGAGCTAGAAAAATTAGAATACCGAGGGCGTTGACAAACCCTGCGATCGCAGCTTGAGGAACAAAATTAAACAGCTTACCGAGCTTAAACGCTCCAATCAGAAACTGAAGTATTCCCGTTAATATTGTGGCGGCAAACAGGTACTCAACGCCATGCTTTTCAACGAGGCTAACCATCAGGAGCGCCATCGATCCAGTTGCGGCAGAAATCATGGCAGGACGCCCCCCTGCGATCGCACTCACGATCGCCATACAAAAGGAGGTATAGAGCGCCACCATAGGAGGCACCTTAGCGATCGCGGCAAATGCTAACGATTCGGGAATTAGTGCCAATGCAACTGTAATTCCTGAAAGCACTTCTGTTCTGATTGTAAGCAGGCGGCGATGTTGCAGACTCCAACCGAACGCTGAAGAAGTGTGCCCTTTGTTTAGCAGCATGAGCAATTTTTTTAGAAAACGTTGATTAACCGTGCCCGGACAGGTTTGGTTATGTAATCTGTAGCTGATTTTGGTTAAGCAGCAGACAACGACCAAAAGCCAGTTATACCTTAAACTTGCCCTACATTAAAGCTGAAGAATTTTACCGAAGTAGTGACGTCATCTCAGGCTTAACGGTCTCTTCACCCAATTTTCTGCAGAACGAAGTTTTAGTAAATTTACCGAGTGCTGTGTGATTCTCTTATCCTTCTACCCATGCCACAACTGCAAACACCAAAAACAGAATTCCTCCTGAAAGTGTGACCGTCCGTTCAGAAATATGTCTTGCAATTAAACGCCCTCCCATGACGGCAATCAGGGCGCAGATCGTGTGACCTGCGATCGCTCCAAGCGTTACCCCCATCGGATCGTTGGATGCGGCTAATGTAATGGTGGCAAACTGAGTGCGATCGCCCCACTCTCCTGCAAAGATTAAAACAAACGCTTCTAGACAAATGGCAAATGGTGTTTTCTTACTCAGTTTCGCCTCCGCTTCGGCGACGGCTTCTAGGGCTTCGCGTTCTGCGTCAGAGGCGCAGTTTGCTAACGTCTCATCGGAAGCCAAGGATTTGCTATGGCACTCGACGCGCATTTTACTGGCGTCGTAGAGTAGTTTGAAGCCAAAGAACAGAAACAGCCCAACTTCGGCATAGTGCAACCACTGTTGAGGCAAGAGTGCAGCCGTTTTGCCAAGTAGAACCGAAAGGATGGTCATTGCAGCTAAAGCTGCGATCGTGCCGAGTAAAACATACCGCCGTGTATGATACATGGCTAGGCACATCGCAATAAAAAAGGTTTTATCGCCTAATTCACTGATGGTAATGAGTAATAATCCGGCTGTAAAAGCTGTTAACACGCGCTCAGGCTCCTCAAGATCGGGTAACGGACTCTGAGGAGCTTGAGGAGACTAAAACACTCCACCAAGCTCACATCAGAAGTGAACTCAGTGAAGGTCTCGCTTACAAATTAGAAGTGCTTTAATCTGTCACCTAAACCAGGCTCATCGCCAGTATGTTGATTTAGGTGGGCTGGGTGATCCAGCAGCTACTCCCCTTCAAGTATCCCAAAATTATACACAGACGAATCGCAATTTGAATAGAGTTGTGTGACACAAGCATTGCGCTGCTTAGTCCACAATCATTGCTTATCGCCATTCTCCATTTCCAGACGCCAATGTGCTCTCTACTGCTGTGTTGTTGGTGATGTCCTTGGAGAAGGCGCGCGATCACCACGATAGCTCACAGATCCTAAATAGCCTAGAAACAGCATTATGCCAACCAGAGTAAAAATTTGGACAGATTTTTCGACTTTAATGAAGCCGCTTAGAAATTTGTCCATTAGAATCCTTCAGTTTTGCTGCAATCTTGGCGAAAACTACAACACTCAGTCAGTATTTCCGCAAATAAGCAGCTATTACATCCTAGAGAATTTTAGGATTGTTAAGTAGCATAAGCTCAGTCTAGGAAGTTCGTTAAAGCTGGTAGATAAACAAAAGGTTGAAGGATAGAGGGTTTCCAACCTGTAGCTTGTTGGATAAACCCACCTTTATCAGCGCATTGAGAGTTCCAAAGCTTATCCACAACTGGTAAAGAAAGCCAATTTAGCCGCTCACCTGTTTCAGGATCTTCAGGATAGGTAAAGAAAGTTAGAAAATCATTACGAGGTGAACCTCCTAGTTTGCACTGGAACGGCATTGCCTCAAAAACACCATGTTTTGCTGCCCGAACAGACCAGTAGATAGGAACTAATCCATTTGGATATTCGTGCTGTACTCTCTCAATCCACTGCTTAAGGAGATCAAAGGCACTGATTTCTTTCGGTGTAAAGTTATCACTGATTGGATCTAAACTAACTTCCCAACTTGCTTCAAGAGGCACGTCCTTCTCATAGCCGTGCCTTCTATTACGAATTCTCCAAACACGTACTTGTTGTTCTTCGTTTGTCATCTGTTTCGGCTGTTATGACTTAATTTACAACTTGATAGAACCCCCCGATCGCACTCCGCCCTCTAGCTGGATGTGAAATGCCCAATTCGTGTCTCGACCTTTCGGTTAAATCTCTGTAGGTTTTCTATAGATGAATGCACGTTCAGCCCAAACTTTGCGACCTTCGCTCTAATTTTCCCTAAGGTGTGTGACGCGCATGGAGCAATCTTGATTAATTCTTCGTTCTACTTCTCGTACTGTTCGTACGCTTCTACGATGCGTTGCACAAGTGGATGACGCACAACATCGGATTTGTTGAAATTGCAGAACGCAATCCCTTCTGTCGATCGCAGAATTCGTTCTGCCACCGCTAACCCGGAATTTTGGTGCGAGGGTAGATCGGTTTGCGTCAGATCGCCCGTCACTACCATTTTGGATTTAGCCCCAATTCGAGTGAGCAGCATTTTCATTTGCGCAGGCGTTGTGTTTTGTGCTTCATCCACAATCACAAAGGCATTATTTAAGGTGCGCCCTCTCATGTATGCGATCGGAGCCACTTCAATCACTCCCCGCTCCATCAATCCAGCAATCTTTTCCGGATCAACAAACTCATACAGCGCATCATAAAGCGGACGCAGATAAGGATTGACTTTCTGCTGCAAGTCTCCGGGCAAAAAACCCAGCTTCTCACCCGCTTCGACTGCCGGACGAGTCAGAATTAATCGCTCATACTGATTGTCTAGCAGGGCTTGCACTGCCATTACGGCGGCAAGATATGTTTTTCCGGTTCCGGCAGGACCAATGCAGAACGTCAAATCATGCTTGCGAATGGACTGAATATAGTTCTTTTGGCGAAAGGTTTTTGCTCGAATGACTTCACCGCGCCGAGTCCGTGCCAGTACATCGCTTTGCAGATCGTGGAGTGCTTCTTCCTGATGCGTATCTAGCGCATGACGCGCCGTGAGAATATCAGCGCTGTCGATCGCTTTGCCCTGCGTCCAATATTGCTGAAGCGAATAGACTAACTGCTGCGATCGCTCAACCTGATTTGCCGTCCCTGAAATCATCAGTTCTCGTCCACGCAGCACTAGCTTCGCGCCCGTTTGCTGTCCAATCGATTTGAGGTTTGATTCTTGAACTCCGGCAAGCGCGATCGCGCTCTCATCACTAGGCAATTGAAGAGTAACCGTTTCGCTCATGAAGAGAAGGTAAAAGGGTGAATTCTAATAACCAGTTATTGATAGTCTTGCACTTAGTAGGTGAAATTTTAACGAATAAAGGCATCTGAATAGAATGTTTCAGATGCCTCCAGAAGCTCAGTTGCGCAGGATCTTGCGTATCATCACGATTCACGACGCGGACCAGAGCGCGGCTTGGGTAAGCTTTTAGATGGACGGGGACG
The DNA here is from genome assembly GCF_059501405.1 of Myxacorys sp. Classification (NCBI taxonomy): domain Bacteria; kingdom Bacillati; phylum Cyanobacteriota; class Cyanophyceae; order Leptolyngbyales; family Leptolyngbyaceae; genus Myxacorys; species Myxacorys sp. The sequence goes on along the minus strand of NZ_JCACCM010000190.1, from coordinate 43,419 downwards.
CGGCTCTCGCTCTGAGCTTTCTTCGGCTTGATGCCCTCCGTAGATTTCAAGGGTCGCCGACTGCCCAGCGGCCTTCGCCACGCTAGTCAATACGTCTCGAACTGCCTGTACGTTCCGCCCGCCTCGACCAAATATCCGCCCTTTATCCGCCCCTTCAAACGCCATCCGCACCCAGATGCGGGAGCCATCAGCACAGTTTTCACAGTCCACCCGCAAGGCTTCAGGCGTATCGAGAAAAGGCTGCATCAAAAAACGCAGTAATCCTGCGTAGTCGGGCTGCGATTGCAGAGAGTGAGTCATAGGACGGCTTCAAGATCTAGGCGTTTACTTGCTCGGCGTTTACTTGCCCAAGCACGTTGGCTTTTCTGAGGATGCTCCGGACTGTATCTGTGGGCTGTGCGCCTTTTTTGAGCCAGTCCTCGATCGCGGGCACATCGAGCCGCACTTCATCACTTCTAGGATTGTAGAAACCTACTTCGGCTAGGGGACGACCATCACGGCGAGTTGTGCTTTGCATCGCGACGATGCGGTAGCTGACTTCGCGTTTTTTGCCGAATCGCTTTAATCGCAGTTTGACCATGCTGGGAAAGTGAACTCCTTACGGGTTACAAGGGTTTGACAAAAGATTCCAAGTTAATCATCATATCACAGCCCAAATTCTCTGAAGCTTTGATACAGAATTTGACTCTACGAAAGAGGGCAAACCAAAGCTAAACGTCTCGGTTTACCCTCAATCACAGGCTAAATGTGCCTATGCAACCAAAGCAGGTCTCATGGCTGAAGGACGCCGATCGATGACCTGATCAATCAAGCCATACTCTTTGGCTTCCTCAGCAGACATGAAGAAGTCCCGCTCTGTGTCTTCTTGGATACGCTCTAACGGTTGACCTGTGTGGTCGGCGAGTAAGGAATTCAGATGCTGTTTGTGATAGAGAATCTCTTTTGCCTGAATTTCGATGTCTGTAGCTTGACCTTGTGCGCCGCCAAGCGGTTGGTGAATCATAATGCGGGAGTGAGGCAGGCTCATGCGCTTGCCCTTAGTTCCAGCGCTTAGGAGGAACGCGCCCATGCTGGCAGCAAAGCCGACACAGATCGTCGAGACCGCCGGACGAATCTGCTTGATGGTGTCGTAGATGCCCATGCCTGCCGTGACCGAACCGCCCGGAGAGTTGACATAGAGATAGATGTCTTTGTCAGAATCTTCTGACTCAAGAAACAGCAGTTGCGCGACAATCAGATTTGCGACATCTGAATCGATCGCTTGTCCCAAAAAGATGATTCGCTCTCTCAGAAGCCGAGAAAAGATGTCAAAGGCGCGATCGCCGCGACCTGAACTTTCAATAACGGTAGGAATCATGAAGCCACGCCAGTAGTTTTTTCTATTTTAGCGAGTTGTGAGAGATGCAGGGGTGGAGGAATACCAAGATGAGAGGTTTGGGAATCAGAGGAAGACAGGCTATCTTGAGAGGAAATTGACTTGTTGCGAGTAGTTTGAGGTAGCTGTGAAAAAGATTGGATTTGTCTTATTGGTGCTGCTAGGTGGCGCACTGGCAGGTTTGTATTATGTCTGGCATCAAGCGACAAAGCTACCAGACTGGTATCAGGGGAATGCCGAGCCATCGTCAATTGATATTCAACAACGTACGGCACAAGTTGAGCAAAAGATCCAAGCGCAACTTCAGCAGAATTCTAGAGCGAAGGGTCTGGGTTCAAATGATTTGAACGGCAGTAATCTTGGATCATATAATAATGCCGTCAGTAATGCGCCTGATAGCTTATCGAGCGCCGGGTCTGAAGCATCCAATCAAGCGTTTGATAAGCGCTCGAGCAAGGACGTAGAAGTGCAGCTTGATCAGCAAGAACTGAATGATGTGCTCGTTGCAAAAATTGCTGAGAAGAGCCAAACAAAAGCGCTGCCAAAATCGGTTAAAAGCGTTCACACTACAGTTGAACAGGACACTTTAAAGACGGGTGCAGTAGTGGATATCAAGGCGCTAAAAGACAGTAATCTGGGCGCTCAGGAGAAAAGATTTTTGAACGAAGCGGCTCAGAAATTTCCGGGCTTGAACGATCGCAAAGTCTATATCGGCATCGAGGGCAAACCCTATGTTCAAGACGGGAGGATGCATTTTGACGATCAGACAAGAGTTCGAGTTGGAAATTTGAGCCTCTCCGTTGCGGAGCTTGCTCAGCGTTTGGGCGTGTCTCCTGAGCAAGTGAAAGAACGGCTCAAACTAGAACTGCAATTGAATCAACTCAACGTCAAAGGTATCGAGTTGCAGAATGGTTCTGCCATTCTTCGCGGGTCGCCAACGTCTCCTTAGTCAGGAGCTTTTACGGTCAGGATAAGACCATAGCCTCAGGATAAGACCATAGCTATAGAAGGATGAGAAAAGAGGGGCAAACACGAAAAAATCGGAGTGTGCCCCTCCTTCTTGTGCTCCCATGCCGAATCGTCTTGCCCAAGCTCAAAGCCTCTACTTACGAAAGCATGCTAACAATCCGATCGACTGGTGGCCTTGGTGCGATGAAGCGCTAGAAACCGCTCGGCGAGAGGACAAAATCATTTTTCTATCGGTTGGGTATTCAAGCTGTCACTGGTGCACGGTGATGGAAGGCGAAGCGTTTTCAGATCGCGCGATCGCAGATTATCTCAACGCTAACTTTCTACCAATCAAGGTCGATCGCGAAGAACGCCCGGATCTCGACAGCATTTACATGCAAGCTCTACAGATGATCATAGAGCAGGGCGGCTGGCCGCTTAACATCTTTCTTTCACCCGACGACTTAGTGCCGTTCTATGGGGGGACCTATTTTCCGATTAATCCCAAATACGGACACCCCGGATTTCTGCAAGTGCTGGAGGCAATTCGTCGCTATTACGATCAAGACAAAGGAAAGTTAGACGGCATCAAAGCCGAAATTTTGACTAATTTGCAGAATTCTGCTCTGCTTCCCGCCTCTAAGCTCAGTGACAACTTACTAAGACATGGATTAGAGTACAGTGCTGGAATTCTTTCATCCAAATCGCCGGGTCCTAGGTTTCCCATGATTCCTTATGCAGAAGCCGCCCTGCGAGCGACGCGCTTCAACTGGGATACTCAATACAACCCGCATGATGTGAGTATTGGACGCGGCATGAATTTAGCGCTCGGCGGCATTTTTGACCATGTGGCTGGCGGGTTTCATCGCTATACCGTTGATCCCACTTGGACTGTGCCGCATTTTGAAAAGATGCTTTACGACAATGGACAGGTTGTGGAGTATCTCGCGAATCTGTGGGCGGTGGGTGTTCAGGAACCTGGATTTGAACGAGCGATCGCACTGACTGTAGGCTGGCTCAAACGAGAAATGACTTCACCGGAAGGCTATTTCTACGCGGCTCAAGACGCGGATAATTTCGCTACGAGCGATGCCGCAGAACCTGAAGAAGGAGACTTCTACGTTTGGGGCTTTGCAGAATTACAGCACCTGCTCACCCCTGAAGAACTGGCTGAACTTCAAGCCCAATTCACTATTACTCAACAAGGTAACTTTGAAGGCAAAACCGTTCTACAGCGACAGCATCCCGGAAGACTATCCGACTCGGTAGAAACAGCGCTCGGTAAGTTGTTCGCAGCAAGATACGGAAGCTGCATCACAGAAACGTTTCCGCCTGCTCGCAATGCCGATGAAGCGCGATCGCTGGCTTGGTCTGGCCGAATTCCACCAGTGACAGATACCAAAATGATCGTCGCTTGGAATAGTTTGATGATTTCAGGCCTAGCGCGATCGTATGCGGTCTTTCGAGAAGTAGAGTATCTAGAACTTGCCGCCCAAGCCGCCGAGTTTATTCTGCAAAATCAGTGGATTAACAACCGATTTCATCGCGTTAACTACGACGGCACTGTAGAAGTTCTCGCCCAATCCGAAGATTACGCCCTATTTATCAAAGCCTTACTCGATTTGCATCAAGTCTCGCGCAGCATTCGAGCGCAAGCCCCCGAAAATGAGACCGATTGGTTGGCGGCTGCCCTGCGTGTGCAAGATGAATTCGACGAATATTTGTGGAGTGTTGAAATGGGCGGCTATTACAACACGGCGAAGGATGCGAGTCAGGATCTGTTGATTCGAGAACGGAGTTATGTGGACAACGCTACTCCGTCTGCCAATGGCATTGCGATCGCGAATCTTGTCCGTCTCTCTCTCCTCACCGAAGATTTAGATTATTTCGACAAAGCTGAACACACCTTACAAGCGTTTGCAAGCGTGATGGAACAATCTCCAGCTGCCTGCCCCAGTTTATTTTCCGCGTTGGATTGGTTTCGCAACCAAACCTTGATTCGGACAACACGGGATCAAATCTCTCAGCTAGAAATGCAGTATTTGCCAACAGCAGCTTTTGCAGTAATGGAGGAAATGCCTGAAGATGCGATCGCGCTAGTTTGCCAAGGACTGAGTTGTAAAGAACCCGCTCGAACCGAAGAACAGTTGCAAACTCAACTACAACGAAGTCTTGTTAGAGGAAGCTAAAGACGCTTCACTCCACCGTCTGTCTCTACTGTTTGTATTGCTTAACACAGTTTACCAAGCCAACCCTTGGACATAGCAATAACGTGAGTTCGACAAGAGAGAAGTAGCGCAAAAGAAAAGCAAGGATTTCTAAACTCTAACGGTGCTGCGCACTGGCGCAAAGCCTTTCCGAATCGGGTGAGCGACCCCCGTGTGGAGTTGATGCCGTGATGTTTGAGGCTGTTGTGCGGCTTCCTGAACACGGACAAAGGAGAGTCGTCGCTGCAAGTCAGCACATCTCCACAAGTCTTAGTGTGGCATTCCCGAACCCTGTTCCTCAGACTATAAGTCTTAGTGTGGCATTCCCGAATCCTGTTCCTCAGACTATATGTTACGTTTTGTCAAGGCAAATGAGAAAACTCTCTTCCGTTAAGTGACCGAAAATAGATAAACTACTAAATGAATTCTGAGATACCGCAATTAAATATGAGCGTAGTTAGCCAAGTTATCTTACAAGCCGACGACGAACTTCGTTATCCAACGAGCGGCGAACTCAATGGTATAAAGGACTTTTTCACGACGGGAGTACAGCGCACCCGCATCGCTACGGTCTTGTCTGAAAATGAGAAGAAGATTGTAGAAGAAGCCAGCAAATCCCTTTGGAAGAAGCGTCCTGACTTTATTTCTCCGGGCGGCAACGCTTATGGAAATAAACAACGGGCACTTTGCCTGCGCGATTATGGCTGGTATTTGCGCCTTGTGACCTATGGTGTGTTGTCGGGAACCACCGATCCGATTGAGAAGATTGGTGTCGTAGGAGCGCGGGAAATGTATAACGCGCTGGGTGTTCCGGTTCCGGGCATGGCAGAAGCGATCGCATGTCTCAAAGATGCCGCGACTGGTTTGCTCAGTCAGCCAGATGCAGCTGAAGCGGCTCCTTACTTCGATTACATCATTCAAGCGATGTCATAGAGCCAAGACTAGTTAGACAACTAAATACTCGTGTTTTCCTCGTTAGTCGCAGGAGTTTGTGTTAGAACTTCCGTGACTGGCGAGGAAAATTTTTATATGAAAGCCGTTCAAGCCGTTTTGGAGTTTTGGTTTGGCAAGGAGTTGAAGCCACGCAAGGCTTGGTTTGCTAAAGACTTGCAGTTTGATCAAGAAATTAGGTCGCGCTTTCTGTCCCTCCACATTCAAGCGACAGCAGGAGAACTGGCAGATTGGAAGAACTCTGCCGAAAGCTGCTTAGCGCTGGTGATCGTGCTTGATCAATTCTCTCGCAACATGTTTCGCGGTCAGCCAGAAGCATTTACCAGCGACTCGGCTGCATTAGAGGCAGCACAGCACGGCATCGCCCACCAATTCGATCAGCAGCTTCCGCCCGTGCAGCGACAATTCTTTTATTTGCCTTTAGAGCACACCGAAGATCTGGAATTTCAACATCAGTCCGTGAAGCTATTTGAGCAATTTAAAGATGATCCGGCGTTAAGCGATAGCTATCAATCTGCCCTAAGACATCGGGAAACTATTGAACGGTTTGGACGCTTTCCCCATCGCAATATGATTTTGGGACGCCAATCTACCGTTGAGGAGCTTGAGTTTCTGAAGCAGCCAGGTTCATCGTTTTAAGTGATACGGGAATTTTAAGTTTTTCTTGTGGGTTTTTATATGAATGCTCCTAACGTTACACCGACTAGAGAACAGATCGATCAGACCAAACGATCGATTGATGGCTACATCCAAAGTCTCGATCGCAATCCTGAGCGGCGCGAGGGAGCGTATCCGTACTATCTGTTTCATGAGCCAGGAAAGCCGATTCGCGGCACGGTGATGATGTTTCATGGCTTTAGTGCCAAACCGCATCAAATGTGGAGACTCGCGGATTATCTGTTTCAAAACGGATTCAATGTGTATCAGTGCGTGATCGCAGGACACGTTCTAATTAATCCTGCTAAAAACTGGTGTCAAGTCGATCTCAAGCCTCCCTATGCCGATCCGTTGAAAGCCAAGATTGGGCGTGACCCAATTCTGCAAGACTTCTTTAGAAACTTTGCCAATAGCCCGAATGCGGCTCGTCCCGGCTTTCTGCAACAGGTTGCACTGATGGCTCGATTGGTGGCGATTGAGCCTCGGTTGCTCGATATTATCAAAGCGATCGAGTCCCCTGACGATCCAGATTTTGACGAGTACTTTACTTCATCCCATCTTGGTTACCTCAGCGAAGCTCAAACCAGACTCGAAGAACTTCAGGCTATGCCGGGAGCTATCTATACGGTTGGCTTATCGGTTGGTGGAGCCGTTGCGTTAGGATTGGCAGCGTCGCGCCCCGATCGCGTCCGGCGTGTTGTTGCCTACGCGCCGTTGCTCAAAGTTCACGGCAAAGAGCGGAGGCAATATGTGAATTTGGCAGGTCCGTTAGATATTAGTGAGTCGGGGTGGGACCCAAATTTACGCTTTCCAGTTGGGGCGTTGACCGCTGTCGATCGCTTTGGCAGTAGCGTTGTGATGAGTGACTCGTCTGTGCGATCGCTGCAAAACATTCCAACCTTTATGGTGCTAACCGAGAATGAAGACGCGGCAGACATCGAGACGAACAAAGCGTTTTATCTAGATATCAGTGGCGATGAAGGCAGGAATGCTTTTTATCTTTACCCTCTAAAAGACCAAGTTCCCCATCCGATGGTTGACCCGACCGAAGTGAGTCAGAACATGAGCAACCATTTTTGGCAGAGTTTGTATCAGGAAACATTCCGATTTTTAACCCAAGGTCGAGCCAACATTGGCAACATGAGCAGTTTAGGACAGGCGCAAGATATTCCCACGGTTCCGAATGTCAGTTGAACAACAGATGTGAAGAACGAGGCAGCGTATCTCTCTAAGTTGGCTAGAGATACTGCACTCTGTCAGCCTATTTACTGGGAATGGGATAACGCAAGTCGATATAGCGAAAGCATTACTAAGGAATGTCGTAGCGCAAGTCGGTATGACGCAAACGTTCCTTAGTAATGCCGTAGCCTAAGTCGGTATAACAACAGCGTTCCTTAGTAATGCTGTAGCGCAAGTCGATATCACGACGGCATTACTAAGGAATGCCGTAGCCTAAGTCGGTATCACGACGCCATTACTAAGGAATGTCGTAGCGTAAGTCGGTATCACGATAGCGTTCCTTAGGAATGCCGTAGCGCAAGTCGATACAACGAAAGCGTTCCTTAATAATGCCGAAGCCTAAGTCGGTATCACGGAAGCATTCCTAAGGAATGCGATCGCCAAGGTCGTCACCACAGTGTTTGAAGTTCCTTGGTCTTAATTAAGGTGATTATAATCAAGCGAATCAATAATTCTGAAGGCGGAAAATGTAGTTGTTGACATTCGTAAACTACATCACTACTGCCTTAGCCTGGAACACGATGACGGAAAGCATAAAACTCGGCTATTCTCGGAATGAAGGCTGAAAATGCTGAAGAATTACGTCAAATTCTTCTTGAGGTTGTCAAAGTTCAGGAAGCCCAGTTGGGAAGACGGATGAGTTTGGACAACGCTACACCCTAGATTTCACAATCGAATGGCAAAATAGAAGTGCAATCCTCCAGAGTGGCTGGATCATCGAGCATAGTTCAGGGATTCCAAAATTAATAACTTGTGATCCTCTATCGCTGTGAACCTGGCTATAAAGGTTGGCGAACAGAAAATTCTCGTTCTGTGACCTTAAAAGCTCTCCTCACCTACTATCTCACTCATCCCAAAAATCTTGAACTGCTGCGCGATAGAGCCACTAACGATCCCGATGAGCAATTGCGAGAATGGGCACAGGAGCAATTAAAAAGCACAATGTAAAATCAACAATGGAGGAAAGCTTTAATGGCTGAGAATACTGTGAAAGTAGATATTTCATTTCAATCACTTTTAGAAGCAATTTCATCACTGGAAATTAATGAAAAGCATAAGCTTTGGGAATTTTTAGAAGCTGAATTATTCCCCGATGATGAGGACTCCCCAGAGGACATCGCTGAAATTCAAGCTGCCCATGCTGACTATGAAGCAGGTGACTACACCACATTTGACCAATATGTAGCACAGCGAGCAAATCGATCGGCATGACCTACACCATAATCACGCCTAAAGCTGTGCAAAAACAGCTAGATGCTTTGCCTAATGACGTTTACGATCGCCTTGCTGTTAGGATCCAACAACTTGCTGAAGAGCCACGTCCCGATGGAGTGGTCAAAATGAAAGGTACTGACAATGAGTACCGTATTCGTATCGGTGATTATCGCGTTCGTTATGAAATTGACGATAAAGGGTTGCTCATTCTCCTACTTCAATGCAAACACCGGAAAAATGTTTACAGAAAGTGATAGTTCTTGTCTCAGTTTGAACTACTCTCTAACAAAACCGAGAACCTCGTAGCGGACGGCAGCACAACAACCGTGTCGCAACGAATAGTTCAGAGACCTCGGTGGTAACGCGAAGGTTACTAGCCGCCGTTGAACATGAACGTTAGGACTCAAACAAGGATGTTGTAGGGTAAACGTATGGAAGCTTTGATCCTTGAGGTCTAGCATTTCAGGCCTTCATCGTTCTTGCTTACCTGGCCTAGAATCCTTGCTAAACAAGAACCCATTTTTTATATGTTTGCCCTAGCTCCACATCCCTCCATCAGCCTTAAACCCTGAAGAAAGAGCTATCATAGCCTTTGTCTGTATCAGGTTTGGCTATGGGAAGGCAACGCGGATTATTGTTATTAATCTTGGCACTGGTGATCGCCTCAATCGTCGTTATTGTTAAAGTGCCAACTCGCTTAGGACTAGACTTGCAGGGGGGGTCTCAGCTCACTATTCAGGTAAAACCCACCGAAGAAATTAAGAAAATTACAGAGCGAGAACTCGAAGCCGTTCAAAAAGTAATTGAAGGGCGGATTAACGGATTAGGAGTATCTGAACCTGTGATTCAAACCGCAGGAGAAGATCAGGTACTCGTTCAACTTCCAGGAGTCGATAATCCTCTACAAGCGGAACGAGTCTTGGGCGGAACAGCACAGCTAGACTTTCGCTCAGAAAATCCGACTCAAATCGCATTTTTACGAGTCCGGCAAGAAGAACTGCAAGAATTGCAGGCAAAACAACCCGCCTTAGAAAAAGCGGGCGACCAAGCCGCGATCGCTGCCAACCAAGCCGCGATCGCCGCGAAAGAAAAGCAGGTCGAGGATGCAATCAAACAGGTTTATGAGAAAACGGGGCTAGACGGTCGCTACCTCAAGGACGCTCGCACCGAACTCCAAGGTAACGTTTGGGCCGTCGGCATTTCCTTCGACCAAAAAGGAGCCGATTTATTTGCAGCCCTCACCAAGAAAGCGGCTCAAACCAACACCCGTTTGGGAATCTTTCTCGACGACAAACTGCTTAGCTCTCCCAGTGTTGACCCTGGGCAATTCTCCCAAACAGGCATCACCGGAGGTAATGCGGTCATTACCGGAAACTTTACGGCAGAATCCGCCAGAGAGCTAGAGCTACAGCTTCGCGGTGGTTCGCTTCCGGTTCCCATTCAAATTGTCGAGAACCGAACCGTGGGTGCAACGTTGGGTCAAGACAGCATCAGAAGCAGCATTATTGCGGGTATCGGTGGTTTGACACTGGTGCTGGTGTTTATGATTGTCTACTACCGATTGCCCGGCGTCATTGCCGCGATCGCGCTGGTCATCTATGCCTTGCTTACCTTTGCCGCATTTAATTTGCTTGGCGTTACCCTGACGCTGCCTGGTATTGCAGGCTTCATTCTCAGTATTGGGATGGCCGTCGATGCCAACGTGCTGATCTTTGAGCGTACCCGCGAGGAAATTAAAGCGGGCAAAACGCTCTATCGCTCGGTCGAATCTGGATTCTTTCGCGCCTTCTCCAGCATTCTCGATAGCAACGTCACGACGCTGATTGCATGTGCCGCTCTGTTTTGGCTCGGCGCAGGTCTCGTTCGAGGCTTTGCGCTAACGCTGGCATTGGGAGTTGTAATTAGTATGTTTACAGCTATTACCTGTAGCCGGACACTCATGCTCTACGTGTTGAGCATTCAAAGTTTGCGAAAGCCAGAACTCTTTTGCCCCAACATTCCTAACAAACCGTCGGCGGAGGCAACCTCATGAAACTGAATGTTATTCGTCAACGGGGACTTTGGTGGGCCATTTCTTCAGCATTAATTCTGGCGGGATTGGCGGCAATGGCGATTCTCTGGACTCAAATTCAGGCACCCTTGCGCCCCAGCCTAGATTTTGTCGGAGGAACCCGCCTCCAATTTGAATTAGATTGCACAAAACCGAATAATTGCGATCAGCCGATTCAGACGGCAGCAGTTCGTGACGTGCTAGATACTCAAGGATTGGCTGGCAGTACCATTCAAGTTCTTGGGCAAGAGCAACATGCGGTTACGATTCGGACGACGACTCTGGACGTGGATCAGCGATCCAAGCTGCAATCTGCTTTAGAGTCAAAAATCGGAACGTTTGATGTTAAGAAAACTCAGATCGATACGGTCGGACCCACAATCGGTCGTCAACTCTTCTCATCGGGCTTGCTCTCGCTGATTGTCTCGTTTGCCGGCATCGCACTGTACTTAACCATTCGGTATCAGTTCGATTATGCCGTCTTTGCGATCGTCGCCCTTCTCCACGATGTGCTGATCACTATTGGATTTTTTGCCATTTTGGGTCTGATCAACGGCACAGAAGTGGATAGTTTATTCATCGTGGCGTTGTTAACAATCGTCGGTTTCTCGGTGAATGACACGGTCGTGATTTACGATCGCGTCCGGGAAACCATCAGTCTCAGTCCCGGTCGTCACATTAACGATATTGTTGACGATGCTGTAAACCAAACGTTGACGCGCTCAATTAACACGACGCTAACGGTCTTGCTGACCTTAACTTCCCTCTTCTTATTTGGAGGAGAGACGCTGAAGAACTTTGCCCTGGCATTGATTATTGGATTCACGATGGGTGCGTACTCTAGCATTTTCATCGCTAGTACATTGCTTGCCCTGTGGCGAGAACGGACTGGAAACGCGATCGCGCCTGTCAGCGCAACGCCAACCGAAGCGACTGTCTCTAAAGATTCACTAGGGTAGCATCTACAATATGCACGACCCGCGCTCGTCCGACTCGTCACCTTCTGATCCAACGTTTCAAACCTCAGTGCGTAAGTTGCATCGATTAACCGTGCTCGGGAGATGGATCGTTGTGATCGGGCTATGGCTCACGGTTGGCCTGCTAAGCTTGTGGAGCTTACGAGAGTCTATTTCTCTACTGCAACAGTATTTTACCTGGGCGGCCGTGCGTCACGGACTTGCTCGTCATCCCATCGCCGCGATCGGGTTAGGTCTTTGCGTTGGCATGACTGTAAGTACTCTTGTTTGGCAAAGCCGAAATATTCTCTTTGGTCTTTCAAAAGTTGAGCAGAAGAGGCTTGAAGCCAGAGTACTCAAAATTCGCTATCAAGGAGCAAATCATCCGCTTTGGAAATGGATTAATTAGCATTAGCGAGACGCTAGAGAAGTTACTAACATAGCCAAACCTGAAAAAGGGACGCTTCTTCTGAAGGAGCGTCCCTTTACTTATTGGTTCAGCGTTCTGCCTGATCAAGGTTGGCAGACCCAGTAGAAATCGCTCAATCTAGGCAAACCTAGCGCTTGAGCAGCTTTTACCAAAGCGCCCGCACGCCTCCACCAGACTCAGTTCCTCCCTGGGAAGGAGTTGTTGTATCATCAGGAGCCGTTGTATTAGGCGTTGTTGTGTTATCAGGAGTCGTTGTCGAAGGAATGGTTGAATCAGGCGTTGTCGGAGCCGTGTTGCTAGGGCTGCCAGGTGTTACAGACCCACCAGGAGTCACAGACCCACTAGGCGTAGTCGGCACAATCACATCGCCCGTGCCACTGCCTGAACCAGGCGTAACTTGAGTTCCTGAAGAACCACCAGGAGTCGTTTCTGTAGTCGAGTTGGTACCTGGGGTACTTCTGTCCGTGTTGCTGCCCGGACCCACATTAGAGGGGGAAGCAGGAGTAGACCCGTTGTTAGGAGTGTTAGGAGCAGTTTGCTGCAGGGTAGAGCTTCCCGATCCCGGCTGAGACAGATTCTGCTGAGACGTTCCTGGCTGAGAAGCGTCACCTGTGCTCGAACCATTGTTGGGAGTGTTAGGAGCAGTTTGCTGCAAGGTAGAGCTTCCCGATCCCGACTGACCTGGATTCTGCTGAGACATTCCTGACCCAGACGGCGACATTTGAGTCGAGTCCGACGAAGAACTGCCAGGAGCCTGCATGGTGTTGTCCGAGGAGCCAGACATACCCGGCATAGCGCTGCTATCTGGAGCCGTGGTGCTGCCAGCTGAGAGTGCCCGATTATAGGGAGCTTCGTTAAAAATGCTGGGGTTAGGATTAACTTTTGCTAAAGAAGGTGTTGAATTGCGGGGCGTTGCTTCGCCTGTGCCGCTTGTGGGAGCCGACATCATACCAGGCGTCGTTTGATCTGGCGTTGCCTGAGCAAGACTCTTGTTATAGGGAGCTTCGTTAAAAATGCTAGGTCTGGGATTGAGGGGAGAGGTCTGTGCTAATGCAGGAAGCGCCAAGAAGGAACCCACACCTGCAATTCCTAAAGTACCTGCTAATTTCGCAACGCCTTTCATGGTGAATAAGTCACTAAACACACGCTTCTTTCCGTTCATTTGGTTCTCCTTGATGTACTGAATCTACATGCCCGGATGATTGATGGGCTACAGGCTGCGATTGTTTTTTGCTGCCAGTGAGAATCTAAGTCGAATCGTCACCACAGTTCTGAAGTGTAAAGATTAGTAATCGCGCAGCTCTCCCCCAATGGTCTGATTTTTCAGATCAAGAATGGATATTTGTCTTTAGTCACGGACAGTCACTTCTGTACCGATCGGAATTTTGGCAAATAGTTCGGAAATATCTTTGTTGTACATGCGGATGCAACCGTGAGATGCCGCTGTGCCAACCGATTTAGGAGTTGGCGTGCCGTGAAATCCGATCCAGTTCTTTCCGTCTGTCCAGAATCCAAGCCAATATTTTCCTAACGGATTTTCTGGATCGCCGCCTTTCACCACTTCTCCGGTCAGGGGATGAATCCAAGTCGGTTTCTCAATTTTCTGCTGCACTTTATAGCTTCCTTTGGGCGTCTCCCAGCCAGGACGACCCACCGCGATCGGATAACTTTTAACTTTGGTTTCTCCCTGATATAGCGTGACACGCCGCTGTTTTAGCTGAATTTCTAGTCGAACCGGTAAGGTTGCAGCTTTTGTAGATTGAGTAGTTGCAGATTGAGTAGTCAACGGTTCAACCAACGATTCAGCCGCTGATTCAACCGCTGATTTAGGAGTCGTTTGAGCCAAAGCAGAGGGGGTGAAACCTGCGATACAAGCTCCTATAGGAAGCACGGCAATAAGCCATTGAGCTTGCCGAACAACTAACTTCAGCATCAATTTTTGGGGAGAAAACTACATCAATGAAACAACCAGATTTGGGATGGGTGTTTCATCCGTCTATGGCTAGAGCTATCTGTGAATAAAGGCATAGAAAATTTTCACGCCTCAATTCATTCTTCGCCTCGGCTCCTGTTTGTTATGATGCGTGACAGATAAGACAGGAGATGAAACGATGCCTGATGAGGTATTTACCCAAGCAATCAGTGATCGCATCTGCAACCACATGAACAAAGACCATGCGGATGCGGTGTTGGTCTATGCAAAAGTTTTTGGCAAAGCAGATGAGGCGAGTGCGGCTGAGATGGTCGCGATCGATGCCGAAGGAATGGATCTGTCTGCCCAAGTGAACGGGCAAGCCGTTCCAGTGAGAGTTGAGTTTGATCATGTACTGGAAGATGCAAAAGACGCTCACACGACGCTTGTTGAAATGTTGAAGGAAGTGCCTCAAGCCTCGTAATTTTGCAAAGCTGGCTGTGCGATTCTCCGAAGCTCCCTGTGAGATCGCGCTCTGAAATGGGAATTACATAGAGCAGTAGATGCTTCTGAATACTTGGTGGGGCGGACAGTACGTTCGCCCTTTTTTCATGCCGCCTATTGATTCTGATATGAACGCTCAATCTCCCCATCATGCTTTCGTCTTTTTAGAAATTTTCTCGCGTGAGGGAGGAATTCAGTCTTATGTCAAAGACATTCTGAACGCTTATGCTGCGCTACCCACACGCGGAGATGTCTTTCTCCTGCGGGACGGCGCAGAGGTTGAGAACTCGTCGGAGCATTCAAATCTGAAGTTTCACTACTTCAAATCAAAGTCGGCCCTGTTAGGACGAACGAGACTGGCGATCGCGCTCTTGGTGCATCTGATCAACCATCGTCCTGATCGAGTGTTCTGTGGTCACATTCTACTCGCCCCATTAGTTCAAACCTTGTGTCAACCCTTGGGAATTCCGTACACAGTGCTGACCTACGGCAAAGAAGTCTGGGAACCGCTTTCACCTGCCAAGCAAAACGCGCTTCGTAAGGCGGAGCAAATTTGGACGATTAGCCGCTATTCCCGCGATCGCGCTTGTGCGTCCAACCAAATTGATCCTCAGCGTTTCCAATTTCTGTTCTGTGCGGTTGATGGAACGGTGTTTGCTCCTCAAGCCAAATCACCGGAACTGGTAGAGAAGTATGGACTACGGGAAGCTAAAGTTTTGATGACGGTCGCACGGTTGTGGTCAGGCGATCCGTATAAGGGTGTCGATGTGACGATTCGCGCCTTGCCCGCGATCGCGCAGCGTTTTCCGAATGTGAAATATTTGGTGATTGGTCGTGGCGATGATCAACCCCGACTAGCGCATTTAGCAGAAGAATTGGGAGTGCGCGATCGCGTTATTTTCGCGGGCTTTGTCGCCACTGAAGATTTGCCGCTGCACTATTGCCTCGCGGATGCCTATGTGATGCCCTCTCAAGAAGGATTTGGAATTGTCTACCTCGAAGCGATGGCATGCGGCGTTCCTGTTCTGTCAGGCGATGCTGACGGTTCTGCTGATCCGTTGCAGGATGGTGCGTTAGGGTGGCGCGTGCCTCATCGCGATCCGGTGGCGGTGGCAGCGGCGTGTGTTGAGATGCTCCAATCGACGGATCAACGCTGTGATGGTGCATGGTTGCGTAAGCAGTGTTTAGAGCTATTTGATAAAGCTGCGATCGCTCAAAAGGTGCGCGAGTTAATCGATGAGACAACGTGATCGGCTGAAAGGCTCTCTAATCAATTTCAATAACTCTATCCCTCACCCCACCAACGGACTGCCATGATGATGCACTAGATACCATTGCTTTGCCATTCGCTCAAACACATTGGTTGACATCGATCGCGCTTGAAGTTGCCTCCGTCCTACTACTTGCAATACTGTCTCAATCAGCACAACATAAGCTAAGTCGCCGTTGATTTCAATCGTGATTATTTGTGTATCAATTTCAATATAGTTTGTATTGCGAAAAATCTTTTGCCAGGAATCAGAAATGCGTTCCCATCCTCGTAATGCTTCTCGCCCTGGATGAATACAAATACTTCCCGCGCCCTTTGACCAAACGGCATTCATGGCGTCCAAATCTTTCTTCTCAAAAGCTCGGTAAAACGCATGATTGACAGCTAAAATATCTTGTTCTTCACTCATGCTCAATTGTGGAAGGCAGTTGATCCTATTTTCAGGCATCATGATTAACGCGACCGTATTGTGATGTAGCGGGTGATGGTTCAAACTGTGGTAGCTCAAACATTAGTCATTAAAATTGGTACGTCTAGCCTGACGCAACCGAATTCAGGACAGTTAGCCCTCTCCACGATCGCATCGCTGATCGAAGTTTTGTGTGAACTGCGGCGGCAAGGACATCGCGTGATTCTGGTGTCGTCGGGAGCGGTTGGGGTTGGTTGTGCGCGGCTAGGCTTAACCGAACGTCCGAAAGCGATCGCGCTCAAACAAGCCGTTGCTGCCGTAGGTCAAGGGCGGTTGATGCGAATTTACGACGACCTGTTTACCGCCATGCAGCAACCGATCGCCCAAGTCCTCCTCACCCGTGGCGACTTAGTTGAGCGAAATCGCTACATCAATGTCTATCAAACGTTTCAGGCTCTACTACAGTTGGGCGTTGTGCCGATTGTGAATGAAAACGACACCGTTGCAGTTGAAGAACTCAAGTTTGGCGACAATGACAGCCTATCGGCACTCGTAGCAGGTTTAGTCCGTGCAGATTGGCTCTTTTTGCTTACCGATGTCGATCGCTTATATTCTGCCGATCCGCGTCGCAATCCCAATGCTGAACCGATTATTCGAGTCCAGCGCATCGAAGAATTAGCTGGCGTGAACACCGGGACGTCAGGCACAGCTTGGGGGACAGGAGGCATGATTACGAAGATTTCCGCCGCCCGAATTGCAACGGATGCAGGCGTGAGAACCGTAATTACCCAAGGACGCTCACCCGAAAATCTGCTCAAAATTTTGGCTGGAGAATCGATTGGAACTCAGTTTGAACCCCAGCCCCGCCCAATTAATGCTCGCCAGCGCTGGATTGCTCATGGCTTAATTCCAACTGGAACGCTAACTTTAGACGAAGGAGCCGTAAATGCGGTGCGGCAGTTAAAACGCTCTCTTCTAGCGGCTGGCATTATTCAGATTGAAGGAGACTTTGAGAGTCAGGATGCGGTGAGACTTTGCGATCGCGCTGGACAAGAAATCGCGAGGGGGTTGGTTAACTACACTAGCGCCGAACTGCAAAAGATTCGAGGTCGGCGCTCAGACGAAATTGCAGCTATTTTAGGCTATGCGGGTGCTGAAACCGTTGTGCATCGAGATAATCTTGTTCTGAATTCGTGAGCGACGAGTTCGTGAACGCTGGAAGCCAAGGTTGCTTTGCAGTTCTCAAGGGATAATCGCCCTTCAATCTCCACCGTTCAGCCTCCGAACTCGGAATGTCGCCTTCTGAACTCGGAGTGTCGCCTTCTGAACCTGGAACTCCGCCTTCTGAACCTGGAACTCCGCCTTCTGAATCTGGAACTCCGCCTTCTGAATCTGGAACTCCGCCCTCCGAACCTGAAATTCCGCCTTCAAAGCTTGAAACGCCGCCTTCAAAGCCTGAAACTTCAAGATCGAAGCTTGAAACCTCTCCTTCCGAAGCCGAAACGTTGAGATCAGAAGTGCCTGCCACCCCTGTAAACCTGTATCAAAACAGACTTATACCGTTTCTAAAAAACCCTGATACACATGCTCCTCACGTAAAGACGCGATTAATCGCGTCTTTACCAAGATCTGTAGCGACTATTTAGGGAATTGGTATTACTAAAACTCTTGTTCTCCAGCAGCCCGCAACTGTAGCTCGCAACTTAACTTAAATCGAAGACCTCCCCTAAATCCTTTTTTCATTGAGAGAGGCATTCATCCAATCCAACTTGCACCAATCCCGACTTACACCAATCCCGACTTGCAATGAAATTGCGATAGCGATACCCTAAGCGTTACTTAATGTTAATGCTCGCGAATCAGAAATTCTCCTGTGACTTATTTAACTCCATCTCAGTCGAACCAGTTCTCCGTCCTCGGCTTACCCGTTCATCTCCTGAATGACTATCCGAGTTGGTTAGCCGATCGCATTGAGCAAGGGCTTGGCTGTCACGTCGTCACCCTAAATGCCGAAATGACGATGCAGGCAGAACACAGCCCCGCACTGGCTCACATTATTCAAAACGCTGAACTGGTGATTCCCGATGGAGCCGGAATCGTGCTTTACCTCAAGCTGCACGGTCGGCATGTCAATCGCTGTCCTGGCATTGAGCTTTCGGCAACCCTACTGGCGCGATCTCCACAGTTCAATCCGCCTTGGTCAATTTTCTTTTTTGGCGGTGCGCCCGGAGTGGCGGCAAAAGCGGCTGAGGTTTGGCAACAAAATGCACCAGGAATTGCGATCGTAGGCACTCAAAACGGCTATCTCACGCCCGACGAGGAGCCTGCCTTTCTACACAGGCTAAAGACACTGCAACCTCAAATTATCTACGTCGGCTTAGGTGTTCCTCGGCAAGAATTGTGGATTGCTCAGCATCGGCACTATTGTCCAAACTCGATTTGGATCGGTGTGGGCGGCAGTTTTGATATTTGGGCAGGCACGAAAACCCGCGCCCCAAAATGGTTCTGTGACAATCATCTAGAGTGGGTTTATCGCCTGTATCAAGAGCCGTGGCGCTGGAAACGGATGTCAGCGCTGCCCAAATTTGCTTGGCGATCGCTGATTTACCGCCTCACAAAACGGAATCCGGTGATTGTCAGTAAATTCTGAGACAAACCGGAGGGTGAGGGGGTGACATACCTCAGTAGGTACCCAGACGCCCGCTAAAAAAAATTGATGTAAAAGATGGGTAACAGTTAGTTTATGGCGCTTTCGGGGCGCTCTATGGCTAGCTTCCGATTCGCTAACCCTTCTTTTCTACCCCACCATGACGCAAGTTCTACCCCATCCCCCTACAACTGATGCTCGTCCTGCTGCTGCGGTACAGGTAGGGGTTCCTCTAAAGCAACCCTCCAGCCATCAACCTGCCCCCAGCATTATTCAACTGCGGCGGGTCAGTAAGGTCTATGACAACGGTAGCCATGCCCTCGTTAACATCAATTTAGACATTAGAAAAGGCGATTTTCTGTTTATCACAGGCCCGTCTGGCTCAGGGAAGTCAACGCTATTAAAGATGCTATATGGCGATGAACGCCCATCGGACGGAGAAATTATTGTCGATAAAGAGTTTCCGCACCAGTTGCGGGGTAACAAACTGTCGATGCTGCGCCGCCGCATCGGTATTGTATTTCAGGATTACAAGCTAATTCCGCGTCGGACTGTAGCAGAAAACGTTTCGTTCGTGCTGTGGGCGCAGGGCTATAACCGTCAAGAGATCGCGCGTCGCTTACAGCCTGCCCTCAAGATCGTAGGACTGACTGACAAAGCCAATCGCTTCCCAGAAGAGCTCTCTGGCGGAGAGCAGCAGCGAGTTGGCATTGCCCGTGCGATCGTCGCTACTCCGCCGATATTACTAGCAGACGAACCCACCGGAAACCTAGATCCCGATAACTCCTGGCAAGTCATTAAAATTCTAAAGAAGCTGAATCAGCTTGGCATCACTGTGGTAGTAACAACCCACGATGAGAATCTGATTCGCTTGTCTAATCATCCTGTCGTGCAGATTCGGAACGGTAGACTATATCGTTAGGCCGAATCGTTAGGCCAGAGTCTACTTTACGCTTGCTCCATCCAATCGAAGATTTGATCGAGTTGAGCGATCGTAATCAACCCGTACTGCCAAAGAATCATCGGTAGATGCGATAAATAAGCGCTGCTGGAATCACCGTGACGTACTGCCAAGTCAATCGCAGAGGTCGGTAGCGCTAACTCTTCTTTCAAAAATCTAAGAAAATCCCGCCGCTTTTTAGTTTCCATTTCAAAATTGCACCCTTTTATTATGAGAAATGTTAAAAGATTTGTTTAACTGTTTTAGCAGCTTCTTATCAGCTTCGTATCATCCAAAAGGGTTAGATTACCGCGATTGGAGTATCAGCCCGTTGAGCCAACATTTAAGTAAGCCAATCGGATTCATGGCTTGGCTTAATCTGACGCTGCTTTACGTAGAAACACGGCTATTGTAGCTCATGGATTGCCCAAGTGTTCTGATCAGTTCGTGTTCTGAACGGGAACTTTAGAGGAATTACGTTCAGGGTCAGACTATGCCATCGACACAGCAACTCATCATTTGGCGCAAAAAAGCGGCTAACCGCATCCATCAATTGATTACAAGCTATACCGGAGAAGAGCTTCAACCGACTGATTCACATGCCGACACGTTGTTACGACGGTTGAGCAATTTGCCTCAGCGACCCAGCGATCGCGCTCCTTACAAAGGCAGTTTTCCCGATGTGAGCATCAGCGTTGGACGGGTCAAAACCGCAAATCGACTTAAACAACTCGTCATCAATATTAAAGGCGACAGTCTTCAACTCCAAGATGGCTGGGTGGATGATGCCCTACGATCGCTGCTCACGCTGCCCCCTAGAGGAGGCAATCCACCTTATGCAGACCTTATTCCAGCAACCTCTCTGCCATCGATTAGCTCCAATCAGCTGTTAGAAATGGCGATCTACGCTGATCCAAATCGTGTCAAACGCTTGTACCCTCATCTGCTTCTAGCAATGGCAGAGTATGACATCACAACCCCTCTTAGAGAAACTCACTTTCTGTCGCAACTCATTCATGAGTCCGGTTCCTTCAATTATGTTGAAGAGATTGATCCAGGCGACTATCTCGAAGGTCGTACCGATATTGGCAACACTCAACGGGGAGATGGTCGGCGCTACAAAGGCAGAGGCTTGATTCAGATTACGGGTAGAACAAACTACGAAGCGTGCGGACAAGACCTAGGAGTTGATTTGATTAACAATCCCGTCTTGTTAAAGAACGATGATTTAGCTTGCCTCAGTGCAGGCTGGTTTTGGCAGAAAAATGATCTGAATGAGTATGCGGATGCTGATGATGTAGAGATGGTCACTCGAATAATTAATGGGGGCCTGAACGGATTTGCAGAGCGGCAAAAGTATTTAGCGATCGCAAAAGAAGTGCTTCGCGCTTAGACTCGCTTAGAAAAGCGACTGAATGAGAGTAAATGATATAGTGCAAGCCGGACAGTTTGGGCGAGTACGGCTATGGGCATTTCTGACATTACAGTCAAAACAATCGACAGCGTAGACAAAAGCTTAGGTGACTACGCAGGCGACGTTCTTCTGATTGTGAACGTGGCGTCTCAGTGTGGGTACACGCCTCAGTACAAGGGCTTGGAGCAACTGAGCCAGCAGTATAAAGATCAAGGGTTGCGTGTACTGGGATTTCCCTGCAATGATTTTGGGGCACAAGAACCGGGCACGAATGAAGAAATTCAGCAGTTTTGCGATCTTAACTACGGTGTTACCTTCGAGCTATTCGATAAAGTTCATGCCAAAGGCGCAAACCAGCATCTGCTGTACAAAACCTTGACGGATTCTGTGACTCCCTCTGGCGCAGTTAGCTGGAACTTTGAGAAATTTTTGATC
Source organism: Myxacorys sp. (assembly GCF_059501405.1). Taxonomy (NCBI): domain Bacteria; kingdom Bacillati; phylum Cyanobacteriota; class Cyanophyceae; order Leptolyngbyales; family Leptolyngbyaceae; genus Myxacorys; species Myxacorys sp. The sequence continues at coordinate 21,860 of NZ_JCACCM010000190.1, read as the reverse complement.
GACAAAAAAGGCGAAGTGGTGGCTCGCTATCGCAGTGGTGTGACTCCAGATAGTCCAGAATTAATGGATGCGATCGAGAAAGAGTTGGCGAAATAGAAGCTCGTCACCTTCTTTGATCCTAGTCACCTTCTTTGATTAATGGATTAATGACGCCTTTTGACCTGAGCTAAATCGCTTGCTGAGTGTCCTTCCCCTAGAGCGCTTTATGTTTCTATTCCTCTCGAAGTTGCTGCCGATCTTTCTCTACCCGCTCGGACTAAGCTGCCTGCTGCTCATTGTCACGTTTGTTTTGATTCTTCAGAAGCGATCGCGCCTTGCACTCATTCCCCTGATTGTGGTGCTAGGGTTACTCACGTTGAGCGGCAGTGCGCGGTTTAGCGACGCCCTTGTGAAATCTCTCGAATTTCAAACGATTCCTCAGGGCCAGTTGCCGAAAGCAGAAGCGATCGTGGTGCTTGGGGGGGCAACAGAATCCGCGATCGCGCCCAGACCGTGGGTTGAGTTGCGTGAAGAAGGCGATCGCGTGTTGTATGGGGCAAAACTCTACCGCGATGGCAAAGCACCGAAGGTTATTCTCAGTGGCGGACGGGTCGATTGGCGAGCGGGCAGCGCGTCTGAGTCGGAAGATATGGCAGTTCTGATGGAAACAATGGGCGTACCGCGATCGGCAATGCTGCAAGATCCAACGTCTCTCAATACCCGCGAGAATGCGGTAAATGTCAAGAAAATCATAGACGCTCAAGGCATTCGACGAGTATTGCTTGTGACCTCTGCAATGCACATGCCGCGATCGCTCTTAATTTTTCAGAAATTAGGCATTGATGCTATTCCTGCCCCTACGGACTACACTGCACTGACGCTCGATCAAGCCAGTAAAAACAGTACAGAAGCTGCCATCCTAGATGCACTGCCCGATGCTGATCAGCTTCGTCGCACCACACGAGCGCTGAAAGAATACATTGGTATTTTTATCTATCAATTGCGGGGCTGGATATAACCATTCTAAACACTCTAATGGTTGGCTCGAATCGCTTCTCTAAACTGTGAAACGGCATCTAAAGGTTCTGGGTTAAGCACGAACGATGCCAGTAGCTCCAAGTCTAAATTTGGCAAAAACTCGCTGTGAATCATTTGCTCATAGTGATTGCCTCTAAGCTCGACTTTATCGATTAGGCAGCATAGCAAAGCTGCTCTAACCAACAGCCCAACACTTGGCTCGAAACATTAATCAGGTCGCCCTGAGAACCTGACCTCTCAACCTGAGAACCTGACCTCTCAAAAAGTCGGGGTGCCCATAAATAGGAGCGCACTAAAGCTAAGGCATCAATGAAAGTGGGATGAGCTTTAACATACCAAGCGGATTGGCGTAAGTGCCATTGTTCTTGGGGTAGGAGTTGGTGAGCAAACAAGACGACCATCGAGAACAGCCCAAACAAGGCAGGTGTGGTTCTGGCAGCTGAATCCTAGAAATATTGCAGAGACGATTGTCAATAATGAACCGCCTGCACTTTGATTTCTGAATTCACGAACTTCTGAATTCACGGACTTCTGAATTTACATCAGCGCACCATTGCTTGTAACTGAGCCAGCCATGGCAGGGTGATAGCCGAACGTCTACACTCTCACTTACCGCTGAGCCTTGGTCAAAGCTGATTTTTTAGCGGACACTTTCACACACAGGTTGCCGAATTGGAATTTGAATCACGAACTCGGCTCCAGCCCCAAGACTAGAGATGCACTTCAGCTTACCACCATGTTTTTCGGTAATGATTTGATGGCTAATAGACATTCCCATACCTGTTCCCTTGCCCACGGGTTTTGTTGTAAAGAAGGGGTTGAAAATGTGTTGCTGAATCGTTTCGGGCATGCCCAATCCATTGTCAGCGATCGCAACTTCTATCCACTCAGCATTCCGCGCCGATGACGTGCGAACCGTAATCTGGTTAGGCTTTGCTTCAATCTCCTGATAAGTTCGTTTCGCGTTACTCTCTTCTAATGCGTCGATCGCGTTTGCCAGAATGTTCATCAGCACCTGATTCAACTGTCCGGGATAGCATTCTACTTGCGGTAAATCACTGTAATTCTTAATGACCTGAATCTCTGGACGGTCTGATCGCGCCTTCAGACGATGTTGCAAGATTAACAAGGTACTGTCAATGCCCTCGTGGACATTGACTTCTTTGAATTCAGCTTCATCCGTACGGGAGAAGTTACGTAAGCTCAGCACGATCTGGCGGATGCGATCGGTACCAAGTTTCATGGAATCGAGCGTTTTAATTAAATCAACTTGCAAAAATTCCAGATCGACCGCTTCAGCTTCGGCTTGAATTTCGGGTGCGGGGCTTGGATAGTACTTCTCATAAAGTTGGATTAGGTTCAGCAGATCTTGAGAGTACTCTCGCACAGGGGTTAGGTTGCCGTGGATGAAGTTGACAGGATTGTTAATTTCGTGAGCAACTCCCGCGACCAATTGTCCTAAACTCGACATTTTCTCCGCCTGCACCAGTTGTGTTTGCGTCCGCTGCAAATCACTCAAGGCGCGTTCCACTTCTTCTCGTGCTTCGGTGATGGCGGCAATCTGAGGTAGGCTTGTCCAGCACGCGATCGCCACACCCACAAAGGCAACAGTTATCAGCAAAATGCTAAACAACGCCATATGGCTACCCACGCCTTGGCGTTCAAGTCCGGCTCTGACTAACCAGCCAACACTGACCGAACCACACACTAAAAAGATGAGAATCGTGACCTGCAAAGCAATCCAGTCGCCTTTAGGTGTACGGAGTGTCTTGCGATCGCGCTGGAGCCACCAAGTGGGTTGGAACGGCGCAAAGTGCAGACGCGGCAGCAGTGTGGCTGCCACTCCAACCGCTAATGGCAGCAGTAAGCCAAGCAATAAATCCTGCCAGCCCCATGCCAACCCGCCGGAGACTAAGACAACAGCCTCTATGCCAAAGAAGCCAAGGGATAACCAAGACCACCGAGTTTCTGGTTGCTTGCGGCAGACCCACAAGCCCCAGTGAACTGCCATCATCGACGTTAAGTAGCCTGTTCCTGTGACCATAACAACGCGGGAAACGTCTCCCCACACGAGGCAAAGTAAACTCAGCGACAATGTAAAAATCAAGCTAGGTTCAAGCACACCTCGACGTGAAACTGTAGCGAATAGGGGTGGCAGGTACCCATCTTTTGCCAATTGATACAGAATGCGGGGGCAGTTAGAAACAGCAGTTGCAGAACTCAGTAGGCAACCAGACGTAATCAAGAAGGTGACGAGTGCAGGAGCTAAACCACCCCAGAAGGGTTGAGCGGCTGCAATTAAATTGAGATACGCACTATCTCCTAATCCAGATCCGGTTGCCAACCGCATGACGACCCAAGATCCAGCGAAATAAATGATCGGAATGAGTCCAGCCGTTACGCTTAAACATCGCAGAGTTATGGTCGGCTGACGACTATCGGCAACAAACGAAGAGGCAGTCTCGCAGCCATAAACGGCATAAATGGCAATAAAAAACCACTTCATCCACTCGATCGCGTCAATGCCTGACCACATGTGGGGCAGCAAACCGGGGCTTGTGGGGGCAAGGCTGAGCCAGCCAATGCCTTGCAAACAAAAGGTAACGAGAAACCCGATCGCTGGAAAGACAAAGAAGGTATGCAGAATTCCCAACGTTCGCGTACCGCTAAACGCCACAATAAAGGGCAAAATCGCAAAGCCAATGCGGAACGGCATGATTGGACAAGCAATTCCCAAGGGTGCCAAATTTGCCTTAATTAAGTCAGTCAGGATGATGGCATTCATGGGCGGCACAGAGACCCAGCCTAACAGGTAGCCGATTGCGCTATACCGCGCAACCGATGGAAAGCGCTGAAGCAGACGAGTGATGTAGTTGGGTGTACCACCCGCAACATCGGAATAATAGGTGCCCAAGCGTTTGACTTGCAGATTTAGCAAAATGCCAACGATCGTTCCAGGTAACCAGACCCAGATGGCTTGAGGCCCCAAAGCGGCGTGCATTGCAGGTGCAGTGCCTAACCACAAAAGCAAACCGCTAAAACCAAATCCCCAGGTTTCAACTGCAGTTAAACTGCGGGGGAGTGAGACAGCAGAAAGCGATGGCTGATTCATTTGTGTCTAGAGAAAGGGAGCAATTGTCTCTGTCAATATTCCCTAAGACACAACTTGGTACTCACTTCCAACATCGTTCCACGATGAAACCTTTAGCTCTGCTGATACTGGTTGCCTGGCGCGATCGCTTCAGAATGCAGAAAAAATCTTAGAGCAAAACATTATTGGCACAATTGGCACATACTCAAAAATTAACTTCATGCCTTTGCATCGTCAGACACATAATCACAGTAGCCGACTTTCATACCGTTCCTATATGGCTGAATCACGCAGATAGTGAACCAGTCTTGACTCAAGAAAGCACAGGGAGAAACTCGCGATGGCCAACGTGTACTCAATCTTTGACATTATGCTTAAATTTGTGCTTAAAACTCTGGAAACTTGCAACCATTCCTGCTTGTCTCAGCGTTTGCCAGAGTTCGTTACACATGCACCTCAACCTTTGGTACTGACTGCTTTTAGAGGCTACGGGACTGGCGGGACTCGAACCCTCGACCTACCGCTTAGGAGGCGGTCGCTCTATCCAACTGAGCTACAGCCCCAAATGTATCGAAATTATGATAGCAAACCTAGAACGATCGAGCGCTCTTTTAGTTAGTGATGGAAAAGATGAGCAATCGCACTCACAAGATGTCCACCTACCTGACCCAAGAAATGCTCAGTCTGACCCGCGTGTTCGCCAATGCCCGACGCTCCATTTGCAACCGCATCGATGACGCCGCTATACTCCATAGGCTCAACCGAGTCAGGTTGACGAGGTTTGAACCCGCGAACAATCATTTCCCCTAGAGTAATCACACCTAACATCATGAGTGTGATGACAGTGAGCGCAAATAAGGTCTGCATAACCCTCCACCCAATCTAATGACTTCCACCGCACCCAGATGCCCAAATTTCGTTCCACGGCCCGCCGCCAGTCTCTAGACCGCAGAGCGAACTTTTCGCTTCGAGGATCAGTTGGTAGCTGCGATCGCGCACTTCCACCATAACGTCTCCCCGCATCGTATCGCGACAGGCAAACGCTAATCCTTCTAACGTTGGCGCACGCAACGGAGTTCCCGGTAGCTCAGTTGTGCCTCTCACAATCACCGTGTACTCATCACTTTTAGCCGTCATCTCCCAGAAGCCCCACGGCTGCATCACCCAGTTAATTTCAGAATTCCAGGGAACAAACTCATAGAATTTGCCCCGGTAATGAATCCCAATCATGGCGACCGATTCCATCCACCACAACACTCCTCGCCGTCCACCGCCTGCGGTTAATGCTAAATCTGGTTCATTGTCAAAGGCGTTGCAATTTAACCAAAACCATTTTGTCGGAAATGCTCCACCCCAATTCTTTTCACCGTAAGCAGGAGCATTGGTGAATTCATATCGTTTGCCATTCCAATCAATGTGACCTGTAGCATATCCATGTGCCATCAAAACTTGCCAGCCGGGTTCAAAAATCTGCAAAGAAGAGAGAAAACCAGCCGTGGATTGCTGAGGCTTGTTCACATCACCCCACCCATAAATCGGTTGAATTGAGTACTGCCATTCTGCAACGTTGCCGTTCGGTTCTCTTAGTTTGCCTTGATGCCAAGTTGCGGTAGCTTGGTATCCTTCATCGACCGTGCGATTGAAGTCTTCGGGCGATAACAGGTGCGGAATGCGTGGATCAGCAGAACGCCAATGCCCTAATGCTAGTGTGTCTTTTGCTGCCCAAAATCGTGAAACATCGGGAAAGGTGCGGCAGAGGTATTGATCATCTGGCCCAAGAATCTGAGCCGCGCCGCCACTGTAAGGTTGACCGCCGATCGGGTCTTCGATCGAAAACATGAACGCGAATGTTTGACCACAATCAGGTAGAGTGACGCGATAGTACCAGCCCTCGAAAAAGCGGCGGTTTGACCCATCCCAGTGATAGCCACTGTGGGGAGTTTGAAGAGAAAGATTAGGAGATTTGAATAGTCGATTCATAGTAGCGGCAGGAATCACAGGGACCCATAGGATTGATCGCACAGCGAATGTAAGGGGAGCGGGCATTGTAGCGGCAGGAGAAATCGCCAATGAGTGCGCCAATGCCCTCGACGTATTGGTAATCACGAGGAAGAGTGAGCAAGCGTTGCACTTGACGCCTTTCAGCAGCGGCGATCGCGGCGCGAAGCTGACGTTGTGCCCTAAGTTCCATCCGGTGGCGGAGAAAGAACGTCAACAGTGAGGGAAGGAGTCCGATCGCAAGAATTAAAAGAACTTCCAGCATAAATTCACTTTCAGCATAAATTCATTGTGCTAGATCCGTGCGATCGCTGCCATGTTCCTTTCGTTTATTTTTGAATCCAAAAATTCTTTTCTGACAAAGTACCCATCTGGGTATCCCTGCGATCGCAGTTTGTCTTCAACAATAAGTTATCAGAGAAACGACTACTCAACCGCCTGTAGCTCTCTCCTGAACTGCCTTTCACCGCTTAATAAAGGCAGCTCAACGGAGAGTAATGATAGGTGGTTGGATGACAGTGATCTGTTTAGTAAGCACTCATCTTCTAAGGAGAAATTCATGGCTACGAACACATTAGGTCAGGTCAAATTTGTACTCGGTCTGATTGCAATGACTGGGTTTGCCGCGATCGCGCCTTCTGCTCAATCCGCCCCTGTTCCGGGTGCAATGAGCAACCTCCTCAGCCAAGCAAATATCAGCCTTGATGCGTCGTCTTCTTTGCAGCGTAGTCCCATGTTGGAGCGGGTTCCTGGCTTGAAGAAAGGCTCGGTCATGTGTGATGGGGGCGGCAGTCACAATACAGGCGGATGTGCGACCAGCCCGATTCCGCAACTTGAACATCGTGGAATTGAGAAACTTCCTGGGCTAAAGAAAGGCTCAGTTATGTGTGATGGTGGCGGCAGTGTCAATACGGGTGGATGTGCTGCCAGCCCCATTCCCGGTGGTTCAGAAGTGATTTATCCGGTACAGCAACGACTTCGCTAATGCCTCTGGCGAGGCCTCTCAACAAACTGACTTGTTGCAGTTTAGGGAAAGCGCAAAGTAACACGGGCGAACCTGAGTCACGGCTCTTTTCAAGGTTGTCTAGACCTTCAGAGATCACTACACTCAGGTTCACCCTTCTTTTAACAATCTGATGTCCCAATCGCATCAATACTGAGGAAAAACCAATGACTGTAAAACTGTCTCGATATCACGTTGTGACCCAACCCTTTTTTGACGAAATTGGCTCGCAATTTAAGCGAGTTCTCTTTGCAACCCGAACCTCAAATGTTTGTGTTATCGATGATCCAAGCTGGATGCTGCTAGAAACAGGAGCCTTTGACCAACTTTCTCAACAGATGGTCTCGGATTTGCTAGAGATGGAACTTCTCGTGCCAAGCGATGAAGATGAACTCATGACGATCCTCGATCGCAATGATGCCGCTTCTGAGAACGATGACACCCTCTTTTTTAGCGTCCAACCAACGGCAATGTGTCAGCTTGGCTGTCATTATTGCGGGCAAGAACACCGCAACAAACAGATGAGCGACGTGGATCAAGAGCGATTGTTAGAGCGCGCCCGCACCAAGCTTTCTGAAGGATCGTTTCGCGCCTTTGGGGTGACATGGTTTGGAGCAGAACCCCTCATTGGGTTGCCTGTGATTCGGAATCTTGCGCCAAAGTTTCGGGCGTTGGCAGAAGAATTTGGGTGTGTGTACGAGTCAAAAATGGTGACGAACGGATTGGCGCTTACTGACTCGGTAGCCACCGAATTGGTTCAAGACTTTGACGTGAGATTAATTGAAATTACGATCGATGGATTGGCAGAATTTCACGACGCTCGCCGAATGCAAAAAACGGGAATGCCAACGTTTGATAAAATTTTTGCAAATACAGTTGCGATCGCTCGTCGAACCGATATAGATGTTTACGTCAGCGTTCGCTGTAATGTTGACGCTCAGAATTACGAATCTGTTACTCCACTGTTATTAAAGTTTGTAGAAGAAGGCGTACAAGACCGAATTAATTTCTACGTCGCCCCAATTCATTCTTGGGGTAACGATGCCCACACCCGTTCGCTCTCAGCCGATGAATTTGCGGCTTGGGAAATCAAGTGGATGAGTGAGAAAATCGAGCTAGGATTCTCCACCCAATTAATTCCAGCGCGGCAACCGATCACCTGCATGGCAACCCGTCCGCACTCTGAGCTAGTCGATGCAGATGGCTTGGTTTACAACTGCACCGAAGTCTCTTATGTGCCTGCTTACGGCACGCCAAACGAGTATGCGATCGAGCATTTGAATGGTCAAGCGATGGCAGGCACGCGGGAACGTCTGGGCGACTTTACCAATCGAGTGCGGCGCGGCGAATTTAACTGTCCAACTTGTCGAATGCTGCCAGTCTGTGGTGGCGCGTGCCCCAAAGCTTGGCAAGAAGGGTTAGAACCTTGCCCCAGCGCTAAGCGCAACATTGAACAGCGATTATTGCTCGGCTATGCCGTCGCTCGAATTGAGCAACAGATGACGCCTTCCGCTGAAGCGCTATTGGTTTAAGCAGGCTTCGCAGGCTCTAGTTTCGGCTTGTACGTCGAGGCAACCTGTAATTCTTTAAGCTGCTTGTCATCCACACCAGAGGGTGCCCCTGTGAGCAAACACCGCGCCTGCTGCGTCTTCGGAAACGCAATCACATCGCGGATCGAGTCTTCGCCAGAGAGCAGCATCACCCAGCGATCGATGCCGTAAGCAATGCCTCCATGGGGCGGCGCACCATACTCGAAGGCTTCAATTAAGAATCCAAATTTGTTTTGGGCCTCTTCGTCTGAGATGCCGATCGTCGAGAATACCTTTGCCTGCAAATCTGGCTGATAAATGCGGACGCTGCCGCCGCCGACTTCAAAGCCGTTGAACACTAAGTCGTAGGCTTGGGCACGAGCGGTTTTCAAGTCCTCAACATCTTCTGGATGCGGCGCAGTGAACGGATGATGTAAGGCTTCTAGGCGTTTCTCATCGGCATTCCACTCGAACATCGGAAAATCTGTCACCCACAACAAGTTGATCTTGTCCGGGTCAATCATGCCGAGTTCGTGACCCACGTATTGCCGCAAGCGATCGAGGGTTTTGTGCACTGTTGCCGAATCGCCTGCACCAAACAATAGCAAGTGTCCCGGCTTGGCATTTGTCCGCTTAAGGAGTTCTTGTTTCTGCTCTTCACTCAGGTTGTCTTTGATTGCGCCGATCGTATCAATATCGCCATCATCCCGCACCCGAATGTAAGCCAGTCCTCGCGCCCCGGCTTCCGAGGCTTCTTTGAATAGGTCTCCACCTGGCTTAATCCGCACATTAGAAATGGCGGCGTTGCCGTTGGGAATCGGCAGAATTTTTACGATTCCGCCTTTAGAAACGGCGTCTGCAAACACCTTGAAGCCAGAATCTTTCAGAACATCTGACACATCGACTAGCTCTAGCCCAAACCGGGTATCTGGCTTATCGCTCCCGTACCGCGCCATCGCCTCAGCATAGGTCAGGCGAGGAAACGGACGCGGAATCTCGATGCCTTTTATGGTCTTAAAAATATTACAGACTAGATTTTCGTTCAGTTCCAAAATTTCTTCTTGAGACATGAAACTCATTTCCATGTCCAACTGAGTGAATTCTGGCTGACGTTCTGCCCGCAAATCTTCATCGCGAAAACAGCGAGCAACCTGATAGTAGCGATCGCACCCTGACACCATCAACAGTTGCTTAAATAACTGCGGCGATTGCGGCAAGGCATACCATTCACCTGAGTTCACCCGCGATGGAACCAGATAATCCCGTGCGCCTTCCGGTGTGGATTTTGTCAGAATAGGTGTTTCAACTTCGATAAAGCCTTCTGCATCTTCTAGATAGCGCCGCATGGATTTAATGATGCGATGGCGCAATTGCAAATTTTGACTCATGCGATCGCGCCGCAGATCCAAATAGCGATACTTCAACCGTAACTCTTCTCGCACAGGTTCTGCGTCCGCCGATGAAACCTGAAACGGAAGCTGCTTCCGCACCGGATTAAGAATCTCAATTTCATCGGCGTAAATCTCAATTTCACCTGTCGGAATTTTTGTGTTTAGCGATTCATCCGGGCGCTTCGTGACCCGTCCCACAATTTTAATGACATACTCATTTCGCAGATCACCCGCTTGCTCATGAGATTGGGGCGTCCGTTCAGGATCGCTGACCACCTGCACCGTACCAGAGCGATCGCGCAAATCCACAAAAATTACATACCCATGATCTCGCCGCCGATCCACCCATCCAAACAAAGTGACCGTTTCTCCAATGTGGCTGGCTCGAACTTGACCGCAGTAATGGGTACGCATAGCAGAACGTGAGAGTAAAAGGGGACTTCTAGATTTAAGTCTAGCGATGGTCAGAACAATTGCGACATTGTTCCGACAAATCGCGAAAACTTCCCCATTATGCCAGCAATTGCGCGGGGAATCATAGAGAAGACGTATCAGAAACCAAGTTCATGATGTTAGAGGTATTGGCCACTCTCGTGCTGGGAGGATTGTGCTTTTGGGGAGGAACAAAAATTGGGCGATCGTTGGGCGATCGCGGCGTTACCGCTGAAAATATTTTTCAAGGTAAAAATGCGGTTTCTCTCCTATTTTTAGGACTCTACATTCTGCTCATTGTGTTTGCGCTCAATATTCCTCAACTCCAACTTTTTCCACAAGACTGGCGCGTCTACGGGCTGCAAACAAGCTGGACGTTCATTCGGATCAGCTTTCTAGGCTTTTGCGGCATTGCCTACGCAATCACTCAAAAGTCAGCGCGTCGTCAACTCCTCACCATTGTCGCACTCACTATTGTCGGAATTGGCGGATTCAGCAGTGCTGAAAGTTATATTTTGTCTCCCATCTACGGAGAATTAACCAACAATTTGCAGCCCAATGGAGTATTTAAACAAACCTCCATGACAAGCTGTGCGCCGTCAGCACTGGCGACCGTCTTGCGCCTTTGGAAAATTCAAGACGCGACAGAAGTGAGTGTGGCACAATACGCCAGAACCAGTCGCTTAGGAACGAGCATGCCTCAAGTCATCGAAGCTGCACAGCACTTTGGTTTGGAGGGCATCGAGCTATCGCCTACATGGGAGCAGATGCAACTGATCAATCGTCCGGGGGTGCTAGCGGTTTGGCTGATGGATGGCGATCGCAAATTGCCTCATGCGGTTGCTTTACTAGGCATGGATACAGAACGCGCCGCGATCGGTGATCCATCGAGTGGAAAAATCTATCTGCTCAATCGCTTAGAATTTGGCAAAATTTGGCGTCAGCAATACGTGCCGATCTATCGTCCGCAGGAAGTGCTGTTGTTGAGCGATACTCAGGCGGGGGACTACCTCAAACGATTGGGGTATGAGGATCAGGACTTCAAACTTGCTGTGAAAGCGTTTCAGCGATCGCACAATATTACCCCTACCGGAACTCTAAATCCTCACACATCATTACTGCTGATCGGAGCATTTTTGAAAGACGTGCCAACTCTGCAAGATTTAAAACTGCCACCCGCTTGAACTGCATACGACGGCTCTTACCGAGCCTCCCGTTTCTCCGCATCATAGATATAAAACTTGCCAAACATGCCAACCGTCTCTAGCTGAAACGAGGGCAACTTGATAAAGAACGGGACACCTGGAAACAGAGAACGGGCAGATAAGTTAGTGCTGTAAATGCTGAAAAAGAAATAATTCTGGCGATCGCTATTGCGAGTAATCAGTTTCTTAACCTCTGCTTTGTTCGTCTCCACAAATTCCGGACACTGCTCCCGCAGGATCGACGGAATCTCTTTACAGCCGTCTGTTTTTAGCTTACGCACAGCAAATTCCTCAAACGCGGCTTCTTCGGGATTCAGGAGTGCCATCACTGCTCCCAAACCTGCCAGTCCGACTCCCAGCACACCTAAACAGATTTGAAATGGTTTCATATCACGACCGAACACGTCTCATTTCTAACGTTTTTCCCATCTTAGGCACAGAACAAAATCTCGCTACATTTTGGATCAAATTGTTAGCAAGATGCTATGATCATTAAGGTGATGGCGAGCGTAGCCAAGTGGTTAAGGCAGTGGTTTGTGGTACCACCATCCGGGGGTTCGAGTCCCCTCGTTCGCCCTAGTTCTAGGCTTCAAGATTTAGGCCTGCCCTAAATCTGACCTAAAACTAAGAATTGAATATTTTAGAGCAGGGGTTATTAACCCTAGCTGTTGCATTTGTGTGAGGAGGGCTATATAAGGCTTTGGTTCTTTATAGCCCTCCTCACACAAATTTGATCGTGGGCTAGGAGCCGAGTAAGTGAAAGCTTGCAGTCGCCAAGATTAAGTAATCCTTCTGAGCTTGTCAAAGCCAATCGCACCCTGGTAAAGCTTTTCAGAGTGCTGCACAAGACGGCTTCTCTAAGAGCGATATTCCCGATCACGCGCAAGAATTTACAAAATTTGTAAACGGATTCTCCAACGAGGGGAAACAAAAGGAAGTCTTACTCTCATCAGTTTATGCTTCCACCCGTATGTTCATTGATTTGGGATGACGGACCTTCCCCAGTCTGGATACCCAGAAACTTTTCCATCGCTGCCTCAACAATTTTCGATGCGATGATGTAGGTGTTCTCCGCCAAGCGAGCGACCTGCTGTTTAATTTCGAGCGAGACTCTAGCCGCGATCGTCGGCTTTGGCTCGCTCATGCCTCATTCCCCAAAACCTTTGTGATTGCATCAGCATTACGGCAAGAGTTCATCGGGATTGTGATCGACCAAGCGGTGACGCGCTCGCTATCACAGCTTCAATCGGTTGATATGGAAGGTTCTTCTACCCTTCAAAACTTCTTGTAGCAGAACCCCATGTTCTGCTACCCACCGTTTCTGTAAATGCACCACTTCGCGCAAACCCTTCATCTACCAGTGTGACCTGTGGTACCTGATCAACTAACTCAGAATCAAAGCGGTACATTTCTTGTAAAAACTGCCCGCTCAGCAGTGCCTCATCTAACTCCTGTATATAGGTTTGAGCAACAAGACATATCTCTTTGCTACCTCCATGATTTCTCCTGTCTAATAGCTTTTTGAGGGCCAGTCTCAGTCCTGATAACCGGGATGTTAGTTTAAGCAGTCCGTAGAGCCGAGAAACCTGCTCGCAAGTCATATAGTTCTGTCCGAGGGCTTGAGCGTAGGCAAGTTCGGCATCCAAACTCGGATAATAGCGGCTCGTGTAGAACGCCTTTTCATCGCGGCGATACCACGCTTCAGTGCGCGAGATCGATGCAGAAACTGTGTTGTGTAGCTTCCAAAAAAATAAGCGCAGCGATACTCCATCTACTAAAGTGGAGAGTTTAGCCTCGATCGACACCACAAAGTCCGTGATTTGAGGATCGCGCCCCAACATCAGATATTCCAGCGGGTACAGCTCTACCTCTCGATTTTGCACAACATACAGGTTGAGATGGTGACGGCAATAGGGGCAGGGATACAGAGCGGCAAACGTCTGGAAGAACTCCTTGATTTGGGCAACCATCCCGATCTGCTGCTCGATTGGGGTTGTGCAGACGATTTCAGCCGTGGTGTGAAAAAACCGCCACACCCCAGGACCGAGATAGTAAGGATAGCTGAGCCGCATCTCAGCCGTTTGCATACCTCGCTGATTGAGATGGACATCGATAAACGCGACGTAGTGCGAAAGGGTGCCAGATTCGCGCCCACACTCCACACGTTCACGCCGTTTTTGCACCCCATTGAGATACAATCGCGTTAACCGCCATGCCTGCTTAAGCATCAGTTTTTGGCCTGCCGTGCAGCTTAAAAATCCTTCTGCCACATCCATTCCAAAGGGATAGAACTCCCCGGCTGCTTTGGTGCTCTCGTACCACTGGTCTAACTCTGATTCGACCGGTTGGGTGTTTGACTGGACGTCTGCCGCCGTGTTTACACTAAACGCGGCTAGCAGCTTCGGCATAAAGTCTTCGTACCAATATGCAACGGGCATCATTGCTCCATCGATCGCCTCAGATGTGTCTGACAAAATCACTCGGTTCCACTGGCTCAAGTACCTTTTGGGAGCGTCGTCAGAGGAAGTAACTGGAGCGATGTCTTCCTGCTCCTCCTGTTTTCTCAAGCGATCGAGTTCGTGAATGGCTAGTACACCGTCTGCTACGTCTGCCAAGCTGAGCTGCTTTTTTTTCAGCGTGATGGCAAACTCAACGCCCGCCGTAAACTTTTCTTGAACCGTTACAGATTTTTCTCGTGCCGCTAACATCGCTTGCTGGGTGGCTAACATCTCTGGAGTTTTTTCCACGCTTTCCCAGTGCTGGATGCGGAATTTAAGCCGGGCATACTCCTCGGTGATTGAGGTTACGAGCGCATCCAATATGGGATAACACGCCGCTTCGACGATGCCTAATGTTTTATATAACGCGATCGCACCTTCGACAAACGATACAAAATCGGTGATGCGGTAAGGTAGATTTTTGACGCGCAAATGCGTTTCATGGTTAGCGCAGAAGCTTTCGCGGAAGCAACGGTAAGCCGCACCCTGAATCAACCGAAATAGCCCGCTCTGCATCTGTAGGCGAGACGTCCCTTGCTGGTGGGGTGTGATGGTCTTGGAACCGGGTTCAAGCGGCGTAGGGTGAGCGGTGCTAGAAGTCTGTGAGCGGTGCTCTGCATCAGGCACTGAGGAATGATTCGAGAACTTGAGCCTGTCTTTATAGCCCGTTGTGTGGGATGACTCCTGCACCACCAGTTGACAGAACTCCTCGAAGTTGATGGCGTGATCGCCGTCGCGGTCCACTTCTTGAATCATCTCGGCGAGTTCGGCATCGGTCAACCCAAACGGATGCATCACCTGACGCAGTTCATCGGCGCTAATCTGACCGTTGCCATCTTCATCCAGCATGCTAAAGGCGAGCCTGAGCCGACTGGTACGATCACCGTGCCTTGACACCATGGAGGCTCGAAATTCCTCAAAGTCGATCGTGCCAGAGGCGTCTTGATCGACCTCTTGCATCAAGTGGTGTAATTCTGCTTCGGTGGGTGTGTGTCCTAAGGATCGCATCACCTGGTTTAGGTCAGCGAGTGAGATGGTGCGGCGCTTGGCAGAACTGCTTGCTCGCGCTCCATTTGCATCTAACCCGGTGAACGTGTTCCACAACGTCGTAACTTCCTGATCGCTGAGTGCGGCTTCTTTAAACTCTCCAGAGGGCATTACTGAGCAGTTCCACAATGATTTGCTGTAAGCCTAGCGATATTCAGCTAAGGGAAACACCCACCTGATGCAGAGGAGTTGCTGTAAACGCCGCGATTGCGCTGTTTTCCATCTCCACAATTAATCGCAATCCGCTCCATAGTGAACTGCCTGCACCTTGGCTTCTGAGTTCACATCAGCGAACCATTGTCCGTGATGCAGCCAGACCATGGCGGGGTGATAGAAGACTGTAAAGGCTATTGCCAGAGCGCTTGCTATGGCGAGAGAAATCAGAAAAATTGGCAGAATCTTCTTAGGGCGAATAGTCAGAGGCGATGGCCGTTGGCTCATGAGGGGATGGCAGAAGGGGCGGTTTGATTATGCCCCTAAGCAGGATAAAGGGCGCGATCGTACCCTGCAAAAGCCCCCATCGAGTGATAGGGACTTGGGTGTTATTAAAAAGGAATGGCATAGCATTTACAAAATTTGTAAACGGAGTCTCCAACGAGGGGAAGCGCTTCAAGCAATCGTTAAGCAGACTTAATCAGGCTAGAAATCACCTGAATTAATCTCTCTGGTTCGATTGGTTTTGAGACATGCTGTTGAAATCCAGCTTGCAGGGCTTGTTGCTGGTTGAAGTCGCCAGCATAAGCAGTGAGGGCGATCGCTCGGACTCGTCCACCTTGCTCTGGCGGCAACGCTCTCACCTGTTGCATCAGCATGTAGCCATCCATGTCTGGCATCCCAATGTCACTCAGCAAAATAGTTGGCTTTGATTGCATCAGCAGGGCCAATGCTTCATCGGCAGTTGTTGCGGTGAGCACGCTTGCTCCCGCTTGCTCTAGCACAAACGCCACAAACTCCCGTGAATCTGGTTCATCATCCACAACCAAAACTTGAACACCGTTCAGATTAGAAGATAGCTCTGACGATGGACGGTTCTGATTGGCGATCACCTGGGTGGGCATCAGTGGAAGTCTGACGGTAAAAGTTGCACCCAGCCCAACCCCTAGGCTTTCGACTCCGACTGTGCCTCCATGTAGTTCGACTAAATGCCGCACGATCGCCAGCCCTAATCCCAGTCCACCGAACTTTCGGGTCGTGGTCGCGTTGGCTTGCCGGAAGTAGTCAAACACATAGGGCAGAAAGTCAGGCGCAATTCCCTGCCCAGTATCGCTGACCGTAATGTGGGCGTAAGAGTCAGTGCACTCCAATTGGATGTTCACCTGCCCCCCTTCGGGCGTGAACTTGACCGCATTGGAGAGCAGATTCCAAATCACTTGCTGCAACCGAGTGGCATCTCCAAAAACCAGACCCATCTCCAGTTCTAGGCTTGTCTTTACTTTGATTGACTTGGCTTCTGCCGCCAGCCGGACCGTTTCCATTGCGGCTCGAATGATGGAGACCAAATTGAGCGGCCTAGCATTCAGGTTGAGCTTGCCTTGGAGAATCCGGGAAACATCCAGCAGATCTTCAATCAATTCCGATTGCAGTTTGGCATTGCGTTCGATCGTCTGCAATGCTTGCTGGGTTTTGTCAGGGTCTAGCTTGCCGTTCTGCAAGAGTTTTGACCAGCCCAAAATCGGATTAAGCGGCGATCGCAATTCGTGGGAAAGCACTGCCAAAAACTCATCTTTGATCCGATTGGCGCGATCAGCTTCAACGCGGGCGGCTTGCTCGCGGGTCAGGAGTTGTTCCCGCTCGGCAATGGTCTGCCGCTGTTCAATCAGGTCAGCGGCTTGGCGAGCTAGCAGATCCAGAAACCGCAACTCGCGTTCGCTCGGTCGGTGGTGTTCATGCCAATGGGTTGAAACCATGCCGATCAGTCTGCCTGCACGGGTGGTCAACGGGGTGGACTGCGCGGAGAGATACCCAGCCTCCACATGCAGTCGCATTGCACCGCTGGGGTCTTCACTCTCTGGCACATCGAAATCAACGAAGCTACGAATCCCTGTCCTAAGGGCAATACCGCAGGACGTATTAAAACTTGCATTCACCCGGTGGAAATGCTCGACCATCGTTTGTTCAAAGCCCTGCGTGGCGAGCAGCACCAGATCCTGCGTCGCTCCATCGAAGATTTGCACCGTGCCAGCATCTGCCTCGGTGATCGCGATCGCCGTAGACAAAATCTCTTGGTACAGCGTTTGAATGTCACCTTCAGTTACAAGCCGTGCTCCCAGTTCACGGAGTCGCTGCGTATCTTGGAGGTCTGCTGCGACAATCGCTTCGGCGCGGGCGCGATCGACTGCTGCCCAAGTTCGCTCGGCAACTTCTTCCGCTAGCGCCACTTCATCCTCTGCCCAAGCTCGCGGTTCGGACGTGTGGACTGCCAAACCTGCGACGAACTCGCCGCCTTTAACTAGCGGGATGCCAATATAAGCACCAATCTGGATGGCAGCGTAAGCGGATTGCTGAGTCAGGGACAGGTTGGCGTCGGTTGACACATCCGGCACACACACAGTGCGACCCGCACAGTACGCTGCAAGCAGCTTGGGTCCGAACGAATCAATGGGGTAGCCACCAGCAAGGGCAGCGGCACCGTTGACGTAATCGCGCTCAACCACGTAATCCGTGCCGCGAACCTCGAAGTATGCCACGCGATTTGCGTTGAGATATTTGCCCAGCACCCGACTGGCAGTTGCTTGAACCTCTATCGGGTCGACAAGCGGGCGAAGTGCGTCAGAGAGGGAGAGGCGGAAAGCATCCAATTCGGCGGTGCGCCGCGTCATCTCTTCTGCCTGTTTGCGATCGGTGATGTCGTTGAAGAGAAGCGCTACCTTGTGCTCATGCGGTTCACCAATGCGGAAAGCATTCACGTCAAACCATCGACCCATGACGTGGGAATAATCCATGAAGCGCTTCGGCTCCCCCGTCAGGGCAATTGTGCCGTAAAGGTCAATCCAGAACGGCTCAATGCCTGGTACAAGCTCGCGAATAGTTCTTCCGAGGGCATTCTTGAGCCCAGTTTGCTGCTCGAAAGCGGGGTTAACCTCCATAAAGCGGTAATCGATGGGGGTTTGCTCCTCATCGAACGTTAACTGCAGAATACAAAAGCCTTCGTCCATTGACTCGAACAGCGATCGATATTTTGCTTCCGATTCGCGCAGGGCTGCTTCCGCACGGGCACGTTCAAGACGCGGGAAGATGCAGTTTGAGATGTCCTGAATCAGGTCAATTTCGTCGTCACGCCAATCGCGCGGGCGCGAATCACAGACCGCAATATAATGCGTCCACCTGCCGTTGCGGTGAAACGGAACCGTGACAAACGCATACATATTGAGCGCAGCATAGGCGGGTCCATCCGTGCGCGGGTCAGTCTGCGTGTCACAAATCACGGAGGTCTCCCCGGCACGGCTTGCCCGCGCAAACTCCTCACTCAAGTACTCTGTGGTGCGAAATGTGCCCATCGTGCTCGGTACATCCGGGCTATTCCAACCGTCATGAACCGTTACTTCGCCCCGTGCTTCATCCACATCTGTGAAGTTGCAGGTGGTGACCTTCAAATACTCGCCGACCTTCGCTCCGACGACTTGCATAATCTCATTGGCAGTCGAGAGGCGTGAGAACGCTTCAGTCATGCCAAGTAAGAAGGCAGCATTCGCTTCCCGGCGTTTGCGCTCCGTAATGTCTTGGAAAACGATGGCAATGCGGCGACTGTCCTCACCGCCCACTTTGAAAACGTAGAAGTCATACCATTTTTGATTCGGCTCAGCGTATTGCTCTAAGCGCTCGCCGTTGCCTGTGCGAGCTACGCGACCGAAGATTTCATACCAGTAGGATTCATAATTTGGGTTAATTTCGCTCAGCCACCGTCCGGTGAAATCTTGCCCCACCAATTGGGTTGCCGCTGGATTCGCGTCTATATAGAAGATGTCAAGCGGCTGGTCGTTCTCGTCAAAAATGACATCGGCGAGATAATAGCCTTCGTCCATCGAACTAAACAGCGTCCGGTACTTTGCCTCGCTCGCTGCCAGTGCTGCCTCAGCCTGCTTGCGCTCGCTCAGATCAACGGTGACTGCCAGCACGGTGCGCGGGTGCCCCTGCTCATCGTCGAGGCGCGTGAGATTGCTGTTAGCCCAGACGATTGTTCCATCCGAGCGCAGGTAGCGCTTATCGAACGAGACTGGCTTACCCGTCTCAACCACTTGTTGAAAAGCTTCTAAGCTTTTGAGCACGTCTTCAGGATGCGTGACATTGGGTATGCTTACCGCTAATATTTCCTCCCGCGATCGCCCCAAGATCCGGCATAGCTCATCGTTAACCCGCTGAAAATATCCATCTAGTGAGATCTCAGAAAGCCCCACCGCTGCTTGTGAGAAGATCGCAGATAGCCGCTCCTCACTCTTCCGCAAGCGCTCCTCCGCCTGTTGGCGTTTGTCTTCGCTCTGCTTGCGTCCAGTAATGTCTCGCGAGACGCACAACAGCCGTTCAACTTGCCCCTCTGCTCCTCGAATGGGACTCACCTTGCTATCCCACCATTTGAGTTCGCCCCTGAGCGTCGGACGATAGCCTTGAAAGATACTAACTTCGCCTGCTCTGGCTTTGGCGATCGCCTCGCTTGCCGCTTGCTGATCTGCTCTCTGCCAAAACTCAGCCCAAGACGTGTTGAGAAAGGGTGTGATATCCTCAATGCCCAACAACGCTTGCCCTGGCTGGCTCATGAACAGCAGTCGTCCCTCTAAGTCCAACACCTTGATGCAGTCATCGCTACTGTCGAGAATCTGCTGATTAAACTGCTCGTGTCGCAACGCGGTTACCGCCGTCTGGCTCATCTGTTGCATACTATGCAGGGCAGAAGCCGTAAAGCCTCCCAGGCTCATCATCAGCCGCTGATCCTCGGGATCAAAACGCCGATCCTCGTGATGCGACACAATCCATAGCGTCCCCAGAGGGCGATCGTTGATGCATAAAGGAATGAGCAATCCTTCCACGACCGAGAACTGTGGGTGATACAAATAGGTAAAAAACCGCTCAGGATAGCTGTATAGCTGGGGTTGGTTACAAGCAAGGGTTGTGCCACAAGGACTGAAGTTGCCTGGGGTCGTGCTTTGCTCCAACGCTTCTAGCGCACCAGCGATCGCCACCCACCGGAAAAACGATGTACCATCCGGCGCGGTTTCGAGTAAGTTAACCCCCACTGTATCGGCTCGACAGAGGTCAAGTGCTAGATGAACTAGCGTCTTCAGCATGGACTCTGGCTCGTCCATTAGGTGTTGAGCAAGGGTGCGAAGCGCTTGGCTTTCTGCTGCAAAATCAGGCTCTCGGGCAGGGCGGTTCGCCAGCACCCCTGTCATGAGGACATCTGCTTCAGTGACTAGGTGAGAACTTGGCGGGGAATCTCTGTCTGCAAGACCAGAGCGGTGGAGGCCATCAGTCATCGGGTTTACGTCCTCACTCCGAAAAGTATTTGACGAGCAAGTCTTTGCCAGTATCGCCCATCTGCCGCAGCAAGTGCTCAATCCGTTTCAACGCGATGGGCAAGGGATTTGTCCGCCCGTTCTCCCAGCGATTGACGCTCTGAAATGAAACTCCTAGCTTCGCGGCAAATTTGGTTTGTGAGAGTTCTAGGCGGTGCCGGCTTTCCCGCACAAGTTCTGCTAGCGTTGGTTGGTTGATTGCAGCCATAGAACACGACCCTGAAGTGAAGTCACTATATACCAGCATATACCAGCTGCTATATCAACCGTTCTCTCTGGTAGGACACAGGAAATGTTAGCTAACGTAAGCTGTTTAATCGCACTAAGTAAAAGGCTGATAAAAGTAAAAGGCTGATAAAAGCTCCTAAGATGACGCGATCGCGCCTCTAGGACAACCACTGCCAAGCATTAGGTGCTGTAGACTAGCCTGCAATCGTTAGAAACTTGGGAGGAGAGCCTATGTCTAAGCCGATCTACTCGGAACGATTACAAATGTTGCTTGACTACTGCGATCGCTACAGAGCGTATAAGGAAGCCCAATTGCAAGCCGATCAAACCCCTGCTGAACTTAAAAGACGAAGCTAGCCTCTCAAGACAATAAAAGAAGCGGGGGAAGGCTCTCGACGCCAAACCGACCGAATAGACCTGACGATGGGGATTGCCGTAGTCAAACTTTTCAAGACGCGATCGCTCTGCTGCCAGATTGCGGACGACCGCAAAATGATTGAAAGAATGACGACTACGGCTCTATTCCCAGATTATTTGGTAATAGAGCTCTCGCGTTGCAAACGAGACAGTCTGCGGAACTGATTCAGGGACTAGAATAATCCGTTTTGAAAACGGAGAAATCAATGGTGTTGTATCTAAAAGCGACACAACATAATTTAATTTAGGATGCCTGCCATAGCGAGCAAGCCAATCTGCGCCATTTGGACGGCATTGGCAAAATGAAAACTCCTAGTCTGGCAGCGGGCGATCGCGCTCCTGAGCAGCTGCTTAAGGAATGCCTGGAATGGAACTGTTCCCGACTTATACCTCGCGTGCTTTAGATGCTTGTTTCGTCTGTAGGCATGAGAATCCATAGAGAGGGCAGGGCTAGTTTATTGACCGTAGAAAAAGCAGAATAGCGTCGATGTTTCTGC
>NZ_JCACCM010000189.1:0-6836 GCF_059501405.1 Myxacorys sp. | reverse complement strand
ACTGAAACTTACCATGCCCCACCCTTCCGCAACTCCTCTTCATGCAACAACGCCCTGGCTATCATTCATCTTCTGCTCCATCATTTTCTTGCAGCAACCGCAGCCGCTCATTTGTTCAGATTGAGGAGTAGGATTCTGAGTTTGAGCAACTGGTTTCTGCTTCTCCTGGGCAACAGTGCTGCTTGCTGAAAGCACCAAGAATGATAGGAATGCAATTGTGCCGACCGCAGCAAGCTTAAGTCCGTGCAATTTGTTCATATTTACTCCCAATTGAATCGTTAAACAGGCTAAAAACTGGTTATTGAGAACAGCCTTATCTCTAGCTTAAGAATAAGAAATGAAATCAAGATGAAATGGGCGTTATTGTTTAAAACTAAAGCGCCCGTTCACTTTCTCTCCGTTAATGTCCGATAGAATGGCAACTTTGTACTCGCCTGCGGCGGCGCTGGGCAAAATTGCCGTGTAGTGCTTATCGCCTGCGTCGTACTTCATCGCCAACGATTTCTGACTGCCATCAGGCAACTGAACTTGAGCTGTTACTTTTGCATTGGGAATTGCTTCATGGTTGTCCCCTTTCTGCAAGAACAAATCCAGATGAGTCCCACTGGTCTCCTTTCCTGTCACTAGCTCCAAATGGTAAGGTCCCGATTCAATCACCTGTCCGCCTTGCCCACCATGATTTTCACCGGATGTAGCTTTAGCAGTACCAGCAGGAGAAGCGACAGAAGGCTGAGTTTCCGTAGGCGCAGTAGGGCTACTGGCTGAATTAGTTGCTTGGTTGCCGCTGCTGCAAGCGGCCAGAAATAGCAGCCCGATCGCCGAAATTGCTGTTACATTCATTTTCAATTGCATGATGTTTTTCCTCGTTAATCAACAAAACTGTTGGCTTTAGACCGTTAAGCCTTTCCTTGAAGGTGCTCCGTCTCTCGTTGAGAGACTTTGCCGTTCTCCACAATTAATCGTTTGGGAAATAGGTACTTGCCGAACCTGCTGGCATAGAGCGCAGGTAATATCAGCAGCGTTAGTGCTGTAGAGGTAAAAAGTCCACCCAGAACAACGATCGATAAGGGTTGCAAAAGCTCTTTTCCAGGTCCGCCTGCAATGACTAGGGGCGCTAACCCTAAGGCAGAAGTAAACGCTGTCATGAGAATGGCATTGAGTCGCTCCATCGACCCTTGAATCAGAAGATCTTTTAACGGCATTCCAGCGGCAAACTTGGTGTTGTAGTTGTCTACCAGGAGCAACCCATTTCGGGTGGCGACCCCAAACAATGTGACAAATCCCACCAGTGAAGCAATCGAGAGAATTCCTCCCGTTAGCGCCACGGCAATGACACCCCCCACGAGAGCTAGTGGCAGGTTAATCATGATCATGGCGGTAGACGCTACTGATTTTACCGAGAGATACATGATGATAGTGATAACGACAAAGGCGATGGCGCTAAAGAGCAAAATGTTTTGGGACGCCCGCTCTTCGGCTTCAAATTGCCCGGCATACTGAATGTAGTAGCCTGGCGGAATTTGAACTTGCTGCTTGACCTTTGCTTGAATATCACTCACCACCGAGCGCAAATCTCTCCCCTGGGCGTTGGCAGCGACCACAATTAAGCGAGAAACATTTTCACGGTTAATCGTGTTGGGACCCGTGCCGTCTTGGACGGTTGCCACCTGTGCCAACGGGATTCTATTGCCGCTAGGCGTATCAATCACTAAATTGCCGATGGTATCTAAACTTTGACGCGCTTCTGGCTTTAACCACACGACTAAGTCAAAGGTTTGCTGTTGCTCTAAAACTTGAGACACCACTCGTCCATTTAATGCCGTTTCAATCGTTTCTGAAAGTTGCCCAATCGTTAACCCATAGCGGGAAGCGGCAACGCGATTGAACTGAATCTGAATTTGCTCCACCGGAATTTGGGGCTCAAGCTGGAGATCGACCACACCTTCAACCGCTTGCATGGCATCATTCACTTGCTGCCCTAGGGTGCGGAGTTGTTCCAGTTCAGGACCGAAGATTTTAACGGCAATCGCGCTTCTGATCCCTGAGAGCACTTCATCCATCCGGTGAGAAATGAAGCCGCCTACGTTGGGTGCTGCCCCTGGCACGTTACTAAACTCCTGCCGCAACAACTCCACACTGGCTTTACGGTCTTTCATCCCCGTCTCGCTCAACTCGACATCCAGGTGAGTCAGGTTTACCCCTGCGGCATCGGCATCGCCTGCTGCCCGTCCCGATCTGACTTGAATGCTTTGAAAGCTGGGATTATCTTTCAGTTTATGTTCGAGCACAGAGGCAGCGCTGTTTGTAGCTTCTAACGATGAGCCAGGATACAGCAGCAGCGTATTGACCAGCGATTGTTCCTGAAATTCTGGTAGAAAGATCCGTCCAAACGACGGCACTACGATCGCTGCCGCCACTAGACTTGCTCCTGCAATACCTAAAATAAGAGTCGATCGCCGCATCGAAAACTTCAGTAGCGGCAGATAAAGTCTTTTGAAGGACCGAGCGACTAAAGGCTCTCGTTCAGGCAGGCGACCATAGGGCAGCAAAATCGCGCACAGGGCGGGCGTAACTGTCAGCGCAACAACGCTGGAGGCCAATACTGCTGCCAGATAGCCTAACCCCATCGGAATAAAAATGCTGCCTTCTACACCGGTGAGTGCAAAGATGGGCGAGAAGACAACGATCGTAATGATAGTGGCTCCAAATACAGAATCGCGCACTTCCTGACACCCCTCAAAGACCACCTCTAAAACGGGGCGGGGATGGGGAGAGTATTTGTTTTCCCGCAGGGAGCGATAGACATTTTCGGCATCGACGATCGCATCATCTACTGCTGACCCGATGGCAACTGCCAAACCGCCTAAAGTCATGGTGTTTAGCCCTTGTCCTAGCCAGTTGAGCGCTAGCACCCCAATCAATAAAGACAGAGGGAGAGCTGCTAAACACACCACTAAGTTGCGCCAATTCATTAAGAACGGAATCAAGATTAAGGCAACGATAATGCTGCCTTCAATTAATGCCTCTCGCACATTGTCGATTGACGCATCAATATAAGTTTCCTGGCGAAACGTCGTGGCGACTTGAATGCCTTCTGGTAATCCTGCTTTTACCTCAGTCATTGCGGCTTCAACAGCGCGGGTAACTGTGGGTGTGTCAGCTTGGGGTTGTTTATTGACGATCGCAACGACTGCTTTTTCAGCGTTGACACTAGCATCTCCACGCTTTATTGCTGCACCAATTTTGACATCGGCTACGTCTGTGATTCTGACAGGAGTGCCATTACGAGCGGTAATTACCGATTGTTTTAAGGCTTCAATGTCCTCGATTCGCCCGATGCCTCGAATCAGTTTTTCGCGATCAGGCGTAATTAAATAACCCCCTGGCGCATTCACATTTGCCGCTGCCACTGCTTCTGACACTTGTTGCAACGACACCTTAAAGGCTTGCAGTTTCTCTGGAGCAACCAGAACTTGATATTGTCGTACATCGCCACCAAACACGATAACTTGCGTGACTCCTGGCACGGCCAGCAAGCGATTGGTGACTTGCCAATCGACCAGTCGTCGCACCTCCATTAAGTCCCTTGTTTTAGAGGTAAAGGCGTAGGTGACGATGGTGCCAATGGGAGAGCTGATGGGAGCAATTTGTGGCGTCTCAATCCCTTCTGGAAGTTTACTTTGAGCAGATTGTAGCCGTTCGGTCACTAACTGCCGGGCTTGGTAGATATCAGTGCCCCAGTTAAAAACCACTCGTACCACTGAAATACTGGCTGCACTCGAAGACCGAACTGCTGAAACTCCTGGTGTGCCATTGATTGCGCTTTCAATGGGGAGTGTCACCAAGGATTCCACTTCTTCAGGTGCAAGTCCTGGCGCTTCGGTTTGAATTTCAACCTGTGGCGGCGCAAAGGTAGGAAATACATCCAGTGGCATCTGGATGATAGTGCGGAAGATCCAAATAGTGATGACAATTGCCCCTAGAATCACGAGCCATCGGCGAGCGATTGCCCATTGAATGATGGAACTTAGCATGACGGTTTACCTAGTGCGGTTGGTGAGGATGACGATCACCGTCTGACTTCAAAGCAGGTGTTGGCGTGTGGGTGTCATAGTCAGTCAGGCTCAAGCCATCGAGAGACTCATGGCTTGTGTGACCGTTGGACAATGGAGCAAATTCCTTGTTGCGATGGCGACGATTTGACCACGCCATGCCAGCCCCAAAGGCACCTGCCATAATCGCTCCTCCAATAGGAACGCCAACCCACCAAGGAATCGAAGGCTGTGGGTTAGAGGCTGAATTTACTGCCTCGTGATCAGCAGCGGGCTGGCTGCCGCCTCGTAGCGATTGGGCATAGAGCTGATTAGCGCGTTGGGTGACAATGCGATCGCCGTCAAACAACCCGGACTTGACCTCAACCACTTCACCTGTGTCTCTACCTAAGGTGACTTCTGTCGGTTGAAACGCTGAGCCATTTTGCACAAAGACGATCGTCTTTTTATCGTTTGTGGTGATCAGTGCTGATTTAGGAACTGCTAACAAGGCAGCGGCAGTCCGATCAGTTAACACTTCTAATTCTGCGAACATCCCTGGTTTCAGCGCCCCATCCGGATTGTCCAGTCGTGCTTTTACCGGCACGACGCGGGTTTCCCCTTCAACAACTGATTCAACCACACTGATGCGTCCTTGAAACGTACGCTCGGGCACGCTGGAAATTTTCATCTGGACTCGCTGTCCAGTCTGAATGCGATCAAGGTCTTTCTCATAGATATTGGCGCTCACCTGAACACTGCTGCCGTTAATAATCGTCATCACCTTCTTGCCTGCGTCCTCGCCCGATTCGCCCGTAGTAGTTTCACGATCGGCAACGGTGCCTGAAATCGGAGCCGTTATGGTGATTGTGCCATCTTGGTTTGCAGTTGCGCCCAGTTGCCGCAGGCGAGTCTGATAGGTTTCGTCACTCAGTTGCACTCGTGATTGAGCGACTTGTACCGCCGATTCAGCTCGTCGTAGTTGTGCCGATGCCTCTGAAACCTCTAAGCGACTTTCAGCTTTGGTAAGAGCCGCTTTTGCTTCTGCCAGTTTGGTTTCCGATTCTAGAAAGGTGCGTCGGGGAAGGGCACCACTGCTAGCCAGTTCCCGGTCTTTGTTGAATCGCTCCTGAGCAAAGCTCAGTTGTGTCCGGGCTTGAGCCACGTC
This sequence comes from Myxacorys sp., assembly GCF_059501405.1. Classification (NCBI taxonomy): domain Bacteria; kingdom Bacillati; phylum Cyanobacteriota; class Cyanophyceae; order Leptolyngbyales; family Leptolyngbyaceae; genus Myxacorys; species Myxacorys sp. Next base: position 1,637 of record NZ_JCACCM010000189.1, on the reverse strand, counting down.
TGTGACTGCAATTTTTTGTTGTTGAGCAAAGTTTTGCTGTGCCAGTCGCAAATCAGCTTGTGCCTGCTGGGTAGAGCCAAGCGCTTCTGATCGACGGTCTAAGGCAGTAGTTCGGATCTCAGCCAATTCTGGGCTAGTCATAATGGCAACGGCTTGACCGGCACTCACCGTATCTCCCGGTTGAACAAGTAGCCGCGTCACTGTTCCTCTGACTGGAGTGGTCACTTCAACCTGTTGGTTGGGAAGAGATTCAATTTGTCCGGTGGTTTTAATGCCAAACGCTAAGCGTTGACGCGATACAGATTCGACTTTTAAGCCCAATTGTTTCATCGTTTCTGCATCGACTTTAATGGCATCTGCCGATTGAGCTGAATGGCTTCCTCCCTGAAATTCGTTGCCGTGCCCAGCATGAGCAAAAACGCGAATTGGAGTTGCTAGGAGCAACAATATGAGCAGGGAGGCTGTCATCTGGGCCGTTGATCGTTGAGGGAGATAAGTCATTTTGGTCGCTTCCTTCGCACAGAGCAATCAATGCGTTTCACAGAGTAATGAAATCAAAGTGAAATCTTTTAGCCCAAGACTCTATTGCTTGTACCAGGCTTGTTTCCACTGCTGCATTTGCTTAATTTCAGCGTTCTGAGAGGCCATGATTTCTTGAGCCAGCTGTTTGATTTCAGGGCGCTTTGACTTATTGAGAGCCTCTTGGGCCATCACGACTGCACCTTCGTGATGCGGAATCATGGCGTTAAGAAACCGCAGATCAAACGCGTCATCTGCCGCGCCTAAATCCAGGTTCATCATCATGCCTTTTATTTGGTCTTGAGACATGGGCATGGAATGACCCATTTCTGAGTTGTAAGCGACTGGCTCTGCACTGGCTTTGGGATACCAGGCTTGCCGCCATTGCTTCATCTGGCTCATTTCTTTGTCTTGAGCGTTGATAATGTCAGCCGCCAGCTTTCTGATTTCAGGACGCTTGGATTTCTGCTGCGCTTCTTTTGCCATTTCAACAGCTCCTTGATGATGGGGAGTCATGGCATCGATAAACCGTAGATCAAATTCGGCGTCGGCTGGACCCAAATCCATGCTGCCGTGGTTCATACTACTGTGATCCATACCTTGCATTGAGCCAGCATCAGCCGCAGCAGGACTGGGGGCCTGGGCTTGGTTTTGAGCAGCGGTGGAGCAGGCATTTAGAAAACTGCTGGTAGCGATCGCTCCTAGTGTTAGAGCTAGAAAACCTGTTTTTGCGAAGAAGTTGCGTAACATCTGTTTGTTGTGACTTAGATAAAGGGTCAGAAAAGTGATGTTGTTATTCTGAATGCTCCAGTTGACTGGAGAGTCAATAGGTTCCAAATGCCTGAGTTGTAAAAGCCTTTCGAGGACATATGGCTAGGGGCAAATTGGCACACTTTCTTAGCGTTACACGCAGTTATGAAATCAAGATGAAATGGCTCTCGTTCTAAAGCATGAATTTGTCTCCCTTCGGAAGAAAGACGTAATTACATTGCTATGCCTCTAGGCTAAAAAACCTCTAGTACATTTTTTGTGTTCATTCATGAGGAGGCACAATATATCTATGAACTCATACCAAATCTCCAAAGATAGGCTACAGATGGTATAACTCAAGTGACGAG
>NZ_JCACCM010000188.1:0-6847 GCF_059501405.1 Myxacorys sp. | reverse complement strand
ATGGCTGAACGAGGAGTGGACGTAGACCACTCAACGATCAATCGATGGGTGCTGAGGTACGCTCCAGACCTCGACAAACGCCTTCGACCTCACCTGAAGCGGTGGTGTCGCAAAGACTTTAAAGTGACAAACGAACCGGTCTCGTTTGGATTGCTTTAAGCACCCACTCCAAAGAGTTCATTGACCAATTCTATTTGAGATACACTCTCCCCTCGACTAATGCCTTTCACCTGCCCTTTGCGAATCATGTTCATCGCTTCAATAGAGAAGACTGGCAATACATATGCCATCATTTTGTATGCTTAGAATTATCGGCAAAGTCTTGATCCAATACCATTTCTAGTTCATTGCGTAGAGAAACTTTCAATAAATAACGACAGCCATCAAGACAGTGCTGCAAGCGTTCTGGGTTGTCGTATAAGCGCCCAAGCAATAAGGCTCCCTCGATCGTGCTTAAAAGCTGCTGGGCTAATCTGTCTGGATCAATCTCTGGCTTGAGTTGAGCACGCCCCCCATGGAGCAACTTGGCAATTTCGTGCTGCCACTCATCAAACACTTGAATCAGATGTTGACGAAAGCTGGGATTATGCTCAACTAATTCCACAATGAGATTGCCAAGAAAGCAACCCGCACAGGGATCTTCTGCTTGATGAATGGCTTCTAATTTATCAATCATCTGAAACAGATGAGCGATTGCATTCGATTGGTTCGCGCCAAAAAGAAGCGACTTGAGTTTGCTCCACTTAAAATCAACTAATGCATGGCCCAGTTCATCCTTCGAGGCAAAATAGTTATAGAAACTGCCTGATGAAACGCCACTGCTGGTTAGTAACTCTTTGAGTCCCGTTGAGTGAAACCCTTGCCGATGGATCAGATCTAAAACGGCAAGTAGCACATCTTCACGAGTCCGTTTAAGATTAACCATGAAGGCATGACTCCTCATCATCAGTGTCCTGGAAACGAGCATACTCCAGGTTGACGTTCAATTCATGATCAGCGGGATGGGTTCCAGCTTTGTGAGGGATCGCAGTTAGATGGCACTGGCTCAATTGGGATGGCTCAACGTTGGTGGGTCCATCGCTGATGAGCGAACCGCAGCGAACCGTCCAGCCCATAGCCGATTGCACCAATGATGAGAATTGCTGCCATCAGTTCGGGATAGGCAAGGCGATCGCGGGTATCAAGGATGTAGTAGCCCAATCCTGCACTCACGCCCAACATTTCAGCAGGCACCAGTACCAGCCAAATAATGCCAATCGCCAACCGCAGCCCAGTCAGTATATGTACCGCGATCGCAGGCATGATGACCCGCCAAGTGGTTTCCCATTGGGTGGCACACAAACTGCGCGTCAGCAATAACCAACGGCGATCTACCGCATGAACTCCCGCCGTGGTGCTGAGCAAAATGGGAAATACGGCTGCAATGGTGAGCAAAAAATAAACGGGTAAATCCCCAATCCCCAATGCCATTACCGCAATTGGCATCCAGGAGAGGGGCGAAATCATCCGAATAAATTGCAAGAGAGCCGAGGTGGAGTGCTCCAAGGGCCGGGACAAACCCACCAGCAACCCCAGTGGCACCCCGATCGAGATCGCTGCCACTAGTCCCACAAAAACCCGTCGTAAGCTGGTTTGGATATGGGGAAAGATAGTGCCTGTGCTGAAGAGTTGCACCAGAGCGGGGATCGTGCGTTCAGGGGAAAAATCCGCCACAATCGGGTCACGATGCCAGAGCGGTGTCGTTAACAGCCACCAAATCAAAGTGCCACCGATGAGACCCAGCAGCGGTAGCGGCACCTTAAAGCGAAAAGTACCTGTTGAAGGTGTGAATGTGGATGTCATTTGTGGTAATCCTGGCGCAATTAATTCTGAGAACAAATCTGTCGGGATGTTGCATACAACGCTGCCACAAAACATGGCGCGTTAGACCGCGATCGTCTCAGACCGTGAGAAATTATCCTTCAGACCAAAGGCTGGCAGCCCACCGACCTGTTGTAATGCCTTTTTGACAAAGGAATCATCAACCAGATCGGTGGCAACTTCTTTAGGATCAAGCGCCTGCAAGAATGATGTGTCGCCCTCGACCTGGGTTTCCTTGAGTATCCGCACCAGTTCCTCGGTATAAGAAGGGAACGGATACGGTTGAAAATCGATCCGGTTAATGCCCCAGTCGGGATGCTGAATGGCTCCCTGTTTACCGTAAAACTCTTTGTCGTAATAGGTAAGAGTCCGCTCAAGAGCAGGCAGCGCATGGGGAGTGTACTTACCACTGCCATCTTTCGACAGAATCTGAGCGGTTTCTTCGCGATTATTTCGAATCCATGCCTGCGCTTTGACGATGGCATTCACCACCCCTTGCGTCCACTCTTGGCGCTGAGTTGTATCTTCTTCGTGGAGAAAGACCACACAGCAGGCATGATCTTTCCAGACATCGCCCGTAAATCGGAGAATTCTGCCCTTTTCCAAGTTCTCAGTCACCGCATTAAATGGTTCTGCCACAATGTAACCCCCGATCGCCTTGGTTGCCAGTGCCGAAACCATATCCGGAGGTGGCAACACTACCAAATTGACTTCATTGGCAGCAACTGCTGTATCTTTGGGCTTACGGATCACCGTTAAGCCTTCTTTCTTTAACACCTGTTGCAGCACAACGTTGTGAATGGAATACCAAAAGGGAACGGCGATCGTCTTGCCACCCAGGTCTTTTGGCGTTTCTATATCAGGTGTTACGGTAAGCGCTGAGCCATTGGTGTGGTTCCATGCCACCACTTTGGCGGGAAAGTTGCGCCCGTAGCGGAGTGAAACCGTCATTGGTGACAACACATGGACAACATTCACCTGACGCGCCAGAAAAGCCTCTACTACTTGCGCCCAGGAGCGAAACAAGCGCGGTGGTTCTGCGGTTAACCCTTCCGCTTCGTATAACTTTTTGGCATGGGCAATCAGCAGAGGAGATGCATCCGTGATTGGTAAGTAGCCAATCTTTACAGGTTGGTCAGCACTGACACTGGTGCTAGGGGTGGCGTTAGAACTGGTGTTAGGACTGGGACTTGTGCCCGCTTGAGGAGTGGTCGATTGACATCCACCAGCTGTTAGGGTTAAACCCAGCGAGGTGGAAAATAATCCGGATAATTTTAAAAAGTCGCGGCGATTCATGCCGCAGCAAGCGCAGACGTTGGACCAAGCCATGATCAGCTCCTCAATAAAAGAATTGGAACGGTTTAGTGGCTCTCCATCACCGTGGCTAATGCCCCCAGGATAGTAAAGCGAATGTCTGCCAGGGCATGGGCTTGCTGAAAGCGGGGTTTGGGCTGGGTAATACTCCATTCCCGCTCAATGCGCCCTGGGTGACGTGCCATCAACAACACGCGATCGCCCAGCAGTAGCGCTTCGTCAATGTCATGAGTGACCATCAGGACGGTCGTTTGCTGTTGGGCAATGATTTTGAGCAGTAGGGTCTGCATATCCAGACGTGTAATGGCATCCAAGGCGCTGAAGGGTTCATCCAGCAGCAGCAGGTAGGGACGGCGCGCCAGCGTTCTTGCCAACGCCACCCGCTGCGCCATCCCACCCGACAGCTGATGGGGATAGCTGCGCTCAAATCCCTGTAGCCCAACCTGCGCGATCGCACTAGCAACGCGCGATCGCACCTCTAATTTGGACAGCGACGGCACCTGTTTCAGCGTTAGCCCAAACGCAATATTTTGCGCTACCGTCAGCCACGGCAAGAGGCAGGGGTCTTGAAACACCACACCGACTTGAGGATGGCTCCTGCGCAGCGAGTTTCCGTTCAGGTAAATATCCCCGTGATCGGCAGTCTGTAAACCTGCGATCGTCGCCAGCAGCGAGGACTTCCCACAGCCACTCGCTCCCAGTAAACAGACAACCTCTCCTGCTTGTATCTGAAGGTTAATTCCATCAAAGGCAGTCAAAAGCCCCTGGCGCGTCTGATACCGCTTCTGTAAACGCTGCACAGCAAGCAGGGGAACCACCTCCTGCGTGTGCCGAGGTGCGTCCGCTAAAGAGGCAATAAATGGCTCATTCATAAGGCATGATGTACGGTTACGCAGTATTCAAAACTCAAAACGTTTCCCTCCCGCTCTCTGGCTCCAGGTGATGCAACATCTTCTTGAGTTGTTTAATCGCAGGCGTGACGATCGCAACAAAGTAAGCTTCCCGCAACCGTCTGGCGGGTTTAGAACCCTGCAAATACGCTCGTGCCCCCGCGTGCAGCATGGCAGCATTTGCTGCTCGTAACGACAATTCCGACGCGGCGATGCGTACTTGAATTACCTCTTTGAGCAAAGCAGGGGTAATCTGAACATCGGGCTGGCTCAATTGATCCGCCAGGGTATAGGTTTTGGAACGGGCGATCGAGAGTTCTGCTGCAAGATCTTCGGGTTGATCGTCAAGAAACTGATTGACATGACCCAACCGAGAACGATAGCGCTCCAGTAGATCAATACAATCGCTGACTAAGCCTAAACCCATCCCCACTTGGGTCAGAATAAAACCAGGACGAATCCGCTGCACATAGGCATGACAGGGTGCTGATAAGACCCATTCATCGGGCACAAATACATCGTTGAAGACGCAGCTAAAGGTGCCGCTACCTTCTAGCGCAATGAAGTGAGCATTTTGGCGCAGTGATAAGCCCTTAAACGTATCGGAGACGATCGCCATTAAGTAGTCGTCCCCTTCAGCCAGCTTGGCAGCAATCCCAAACGGATGTCCACTGCCGATATTAGACACCCACGGCAAGAGACCATTCAGCACATAACCGCCCGGTCGTCGCTCAGCAGTCAAGGCAATTTTCTCAATCGCTGCAAAATGCTTCATGGGGTTGGATAAGCCCGTACCTCCAAGCAGCTTTCCAGAAGCAACCTGCGGCAACAAATGCGCCTTTAGATGAGCATTGTCACTGTTTTGCAGATACCAGGTGCAGACAATCTGACACCAAGTCATAAACCCAGTACACAAGCATTCGGCTGAAACCGCTTCAATCACTTGAATCGCCGCCTTTAACCCGTGACCTGATTGATCTAAATGAGGGGCGATCGCTTGAGCAAATCCACCCAACGCACCAACCCGCTGCATAAACTCACGGGGATATACCCCCTCTTCGTCGATCGCTTGCACCTGGAGTGCAAGCTGTTCGGCGATCGCAACTTCTAACGCCGCCAGTAACGGGGTCACTGTGGGCAGTTCTTCTACTTTGTGATTGGGACTGTGTAGGGAAGCAACCTGCATCGGTTCATCTCAACGAGAATGGTAAAAGCGTTTCTAGAAGCCAGACTCGGAGGCAGAAAGGCAATCTTCTTTCTGATCCACACAGTTTGGCTTCATCAGTAAACGAGCGATCGCTTAAGCCAGCGCAACCGTCAGATTGACCGGGTTGTGGAGCGTATTCGCGACGGGTGACCAGACATTGGCATGAGCCACCAGATCATTCAAGGCTTCGCGACTAGCATCGCCTTCGACATCGACCTTGACGCGAATATCGGTAAAGCCCAGTCGCTTTTCGGTTAAATCTCCAATTCCCCAAACGCCAGTGATGTTAATGTCGCCTTCTAGCTCCAGCTCCAGCTTGGTCAGGGTAATGCCCCGTACGATCGCGTTGGCATGAATTCCCACTGAGAGGCAAGAACCCAGTGCCGCTAACACCGCCTCAGAGGGGTTTGGAGCCGTATCTTGTCCGAGCAAACCAGGAGGTTCATCAATCACATGGGCGGGTAAGTCGCGCACATAATTGAGATTGCGAAATTGCCCTTCACAGACCGTTTTGATCTTTAAAGACTTGACTGTATTAGGGTTCGCTTTTGCTGTTGCCGCCAAGTTTTCTAGCCCTGTCTTGCTAACTGAGCGGAGTGGCGTTTGGATGGATGTGGTGATGTCAGTCATGGTGATGTAAATAGAACAATCTATCTAATTGGAACAGAAGACAGCGAGGAAGTATCTTGCAGTTGGAGTTTACTGCTGCCTATGTATCTACCCTCGAATCTCTCCTTAGCTACCTACCAAAGCTGAATACTACAGATTCCGGTCGACTCAACTGATCAAACCTTGGGGCAAAGGGTAACGCCCAGTAGATCAAACATTTGCTAAAGTACGGTAAATCGATAGGTTTAAAGATGTTTGATGGAGATTATGATGCCATAGCATAGTGAAGAAGGTCAATATCTCACAGTAATTCCTAGCAGTAGTGCCAATTTAAGACCGCAGGCAAAACATCAACCACGATTATCTTTGCAAAGTGATGCTTGTTGAAATGATGCAGTAAGATTCAGCCCAACAATTTCTCGCCAAGATTCAATTCTTTGCTCATCTGCTGATGATAGTGGTGAGCAGTGAGCTGATGTTGTTTTTAGGTGATAGGGGTCTCGAAGGTTCTATCTTGAAAATCAACAACAGCTAAAGATAGCTCTATCGACTCGGAGGCTACATAGAAATAGGCTCCAAGTGGTTGTGTCGCAAAAATGATAGGGTGTGGAAGCCCAATTTTCTCTAGCCTTGCTCAAAATGACGACTGACTCGCTGTTCAAATGGCACCACTTTCTGCCTGAAGTCATCCTGCCCAATGTGCGCTGGTATTGTCGTTATTCTCTGAGCTACCGAGATTTGGAGGAGATGATGCAAGAGCGCGGAGTCGCCGTGGATCATTCGACCCTCAATCGTTGGGTATTGAAATTTGCTCCAGAACTGGATAAACGCATCCGCTCGTTTTTGAATCCCACGAATGACTCGTGGAGAGTGGACGAGACTTACATCGAAATTCGAGGAGAGTGGAAATACCTGGGTCGTGTTCTAGACATGGGGACGAGGATCAGGGAGAATAGGACGACTTGAA